>CAYNRD010000193.1:540-5215 GCA_964399515.1 uncultured Mycobacteriaceae bacterium
CGTGTGGAACGATGTGCGCATCATCGATGACTATGGCCATCACCCGGTGGAGATCGCCGCCGTGCTGCGCGCCGCGCGGGGGGCGGTCGGCCCCGACAAGAAGGTGATCGCCGTGGTCCAGCCGCACCGGTACAGCCGCCTGGACAGCCTGTTCGAGGACTTTTGCACCTGCTTCAACGATGCCGACGCGGTGGTGGTCGCCGATGTCTTCGCCGCCGGCGAACAGCCGATCCCGGGCGCGGACAAGGCGGGGCTGGTCGATGGCCTGCGCTCACGGGGACACCGCCGCCCCATCGCCCTGGACAGCCCGGAAACCCTGGCGGAGACCGTCGCCCGCCTGGCCGGGGCCGGCGATATGGTGGTCTGTCTGGGGGCCGGGTCGATCACCCGCTGGGCCAACGCCCTGCCCGAAGCGTTGGAAACCCATTTCACCCGCCAGGACGCGGGCGCCAAACCCGTGGCACGGGGGCGGTCATGATGGCGGCGGCGGCACAGGGCCAAGGCCACCTGATCGACCGGCTGCCGCCCGCGCGCGGCACGCTGACCGCCGATGCGGGCTTGGCCAAGTTGGCTTGGCTGCGGGTCGGCGGGCCGGCCGAGGTGCTGTTCGAGCCCGCGGACCAGGACGATCTGGCCCAATTCCTGGCCCACTGCCCGGCCGACATTCCGGTGACCGTGATCGGTGCCGCGTCGAACTTGCTGATCCGCGACGGCGGCGTGCCGGGCGTGGTGGTGCGCCTGGGCAAGCCGTTCGGGGCCATCGCGATCGAGGGCGAGCGGATGGTCTGCGGCGCCGGCGCCATGGACGTCACCGTTGCCCGCGCGGCCCAGAAGGCCGGGCTGGCGGGGCTGGAATTCCTGGTCGGCATTCCCGGCACCATCGGCGGGGCCGTGCGCATGAACGCCGGCGCCTATGGGCGGGAGGTCAAGGACGTGCTGGCCGCCGCCACGGCCGTGGATCGGGCCGGCCATGTGCATCGGGTCACGGGCGCGGATTTGGGCATGGCCTACCGCCACATCGCAGCACCACCCGACTGGATCTTCACCGGCGCCGTGCTGCGCTGCGCCCCCGGCGATGCCCGGGCGATCGCCGCGCGCATGGCCGAGATCACCGAAAAGCGCGGCCAGACCCAGCCGGTCAAGCACCGCACCGGCGGGTCCACCTTCGCCAACCCCGAGGGCGACAGCGCCTGGCGCCTGATCGACGCGGTCGGCGGCCGGGGCTTCGCGATCGGCGCGGCCCAGGTTTCGGACCTGCACACCAATTTCCTGATCAACACCGGCGGCGCCACGGCGGCTGAGTTGGAAGCGGTGGGCGAGGAAATGCGCCGAAGGGTCCAAGCCCAATTCGGCATCGCGCTGCGCTGGGAAGTGCAACGGCTTGGGGTGCCCGCCCCGGGGGAGGCCCGCCATGGCTGAGCCGCGCACCATCGCCGTCTTGAAGGGCGGCTGGTCCTCCGAACGGGAGGTGTCCCTGATCTCCGGCGCCGCCTGCGCCCAGGCCCTGCGGGAGGCCGGCTACGCGGTCCGGGAAATCGACGTCACCCGGGACCCCGCCCGGCTGCTGGCCGCACTCGATCCGGCGCCGGACGTGGTGTTCAACGCCCTGCACGGCACCGGCGGCGAGGACGGCACCATCCAGGGTGTGTTGGAGATGCTGCGGGTGCCCTACACCCATTCCGGCGTGCGGGCCTCGGCACTGGCCATGCACAAGCAGGCGGCCAAGCATGTGCTGGCGGCCGCCGGCATTCGGGTGCCCGAGGGGCAGTGCCTGCCCCGCGACCGGGTGGTCGGCCGGCATCCGATCGTCCCCCCCTACGTGGGCAAGCCGGTCGATCAGGGCTCCTCGGTGGGCATCCACATCATCCGCCATGACACGGACGCCCCCGTGTCCGATGCCGATGTCGGCACCCTGCCCGACGCCCTGCTGGTCGAGCGCTACGTGCCGGGGCGGGAGTTGACCGTGGCGGTGATGGGCGCCGAGGGCGCCGAGCCCACGGCGTTGGCGGTGACCGAGATCGTGCCGCGCCAGGGGTTCTACGACTACCGCGCCAAATACACCGATGGCGTGGCCGCGCACGTGCTGCCGGCCGACCTGCCGCCCCGGATCACGGCGCTGTGCCTGGACTGGGCCGCCCGCGCCCATCGGGTGCTGGATTGCGGGGGCGTCAGCCGCACCGATTTCCGCTTCGATGACAGCCGTCCGGGCACGGACGGGCTGTACGTGCTGGAGACCAACACCCAGCCCGGCATGACCCCCCTGTCCCTGGTGCCGGAGCAAGCCGCCCATACCGGCATGGATTTCACCGCCCTGTGCCGCTGGATCGTGGAGGCCGCCCGATGCCCGGCTTGATCCAGCGCCTGTTCAGCACCGCCGGAAAGGCCAAGAAATCCGCCCGCCGACGCGGCCGGGCTGCCGCCTGGTCCCCGGCCCGGCGCCGGGCGCTCCTGGCGGGCGGCCTGGCGGTGGCGGTAGCGGCGGGCACCGGCTGGGCCGCGTGGAGCGGCGCACCCGCCAAGGGGCTGGCCCAGTTGGGTGACCGGGCCTTGGCCTTGACCACCGAATGGGGCTTCGCGGTCGGCGAGGTGATGGTGATCGGCCGCCACCATACCGAGCGCGCGGCCCTGCTGGCGGCCTTGGACGTGGCGCGCGGCATGCCGATTTTGGCGGTCGATCTGCCCGCCGCCCGGGACCGGATCGAAGCCCTACCCTGGGTCGAGGGCGTGGTGATCGAACGACGTCTGCCGGATGTGATCGTCATCCGCCTGATCGAGCGGGAACCCCTGGCCCTGTGGCAGCACGAGCGCCGGTTTTCCCTGATCGATCGGACCGGCGCGATCCTGGCCACCCGCGGCCTGGGCCGGTTCGCCGACCTGCCGCTGGTGGTGGGTGCCGGGGCGGACCGGGCGGCGGCGGCCCTGCTGGCCCAGTTGGCGCGGCGGCCGGCCCTGGCGGCCCGGGTGCACGCCGCCAGCCGCGTCGGCGACCGGCGCTGGGACCTGCATTTCCAGAACGGGGTGATCGCCCGCCTGCCCTCCGACGGCGCCGGGGCGGCGCTGGACCGGCTGGCGCGCCTGACCGAACGGGACCGGATCCTGGACAACGCGATCCTCGCCATCGACCTGCGCCAGACCGACCGCCTGGTGATCAAGACGACACCGCTGGGTGCTGAGTTGCGCACCCTGCCCGAAGAGAAGACCTGAAGGACCGCGACCGACCATGGGACTGGTGTCACCGAAACGCGCCAAGGCGCACCCGAAGGGCTCCCTGATCGCGGCCTTGGACCTGGGCACCACCAAGAGCGTGTGCTTCATCGCCCGGGTCGCCGAGGATGGCGGCTGCCATGTGATCGGCATCGGCCACCATGCCGCCGAGGGCTTGCGGTTCGGCACCGTGGTCGATCTGGTCCGGGCCAGCCAGTCCGCCGCCCACGCCATCGCGGCGGCGGAAAAGATGGCCGGGGTCGAAATCGATCAGGCGGCGGTCAGCCTGTCGGGCGGCCATCCGCGCAGCCAGACCGTACGCGTCGGCATCGATACCCACGGCCATGCCATTACCGAGGCCGACATGGCCCGGATCATGCGCGGTGCCGAAAGCGCCGATTTGGGCCAGGACGACCAGATCGTCCATGCCATCCCCACCGGCTATGTCATCGATGGGGTCGGCGGCATCCGGGACCCGAGAGGCATGATCGGCGGCCATCTTTCGGTCGATTTGCACCTGGTCAGCGCATCCCTGGCGGCGGTGCGCAATCTGGGCCTGTGCATGGACCGGTGCGAGTTGGAGATGGAGGCGATCACCATCGGCGGCTACGCCTCGGCCCTGGCGGCCCTGGTGCCGGACGAGCGGGAATTGGGGGCGACCCTGATCGAGCTTGGCGGCGGCACCACCTCGATCGCGGTGTTCTTCGATGACCGGCTGGTGTTCTGCGACACCCTGCCGGTGGGCGGCTGCCACGTGACCAGCGATGTCGCCCGGGGCCTGACCACCACCATCGCCCATGCCGAGCGGATCAAGACCCTTTACGGCAGTTGCATCCCCAACATCGCGGACGAGCATGACGTGATCACGGTGCCCCAGGTGGGCGAGGACGACCTGTCGGCGGCGACCCAGATCCCGCGCTCGATCCTGAACGGCATTATCCGCCCGCGCCTGGAAGAGATCCTGGAGCTGGCGCGCGGCCGGCTGGAGGCGTCCCGCCCTGCCCCCCAGGCCCGCCGCCGGGTGGTCCTGGCCGGTGGCGCCAGCCAGCTGCAGGGCCTGCGCGAGCTGGCCCAGCGGGTGCTGGACAAGCAGGTGCGCCTGGGCCGCCCCACCGGGGTGACCGGCCTGGCCGAGGCGACCTCGGGCCCGGCGTTCTCGACCGGGGTCGGGCTGCTGCTGCACGCCGCCCGCAACCCGGGCGAGCTGTTGTTGACCAATACGGAAGTGGAACCGGTTTCGACCGGGCTGATGGGCCGCATCGGGGGGTGGTTCCGTGAGCACTTCTAACCCCAAACCCCGATCGTCCCCTGTTCAAGAACGGGCATCCAAGCCCAACCAGACCGCGGAGTAAGGAGAGTATCATGATCAATCTGAGCATTCCCGACACCACCCAGCGGCTGACGCCGCGCATCGCGGTGATCGGCGTCGGCGGCGCCGGCGGCAATGCCGTCAACAACATGATCCAGCACA
>CAYNRD010000194.1:0-5206 GCA_964399515.1 uncultured Mycobacteriaceae bacterium
GAAGCACGTCCGCTCCGGCAAGCAGATCACCATGCATTCCCCGGTCCTGTTCCTGGCCCAGGACCGGGAGGTGGCCGAGGAAGCCTTCGCGGGCGATATCATCGGCCTGCCCAACCATGGCAATCTGCGCATTGGCGACGCGCTGACCGAGGGCGAGGATCTGCGCTTTACCGGCATTCCCAGCTTCGCGCCCGAGATCCTGCAGCGGGCCCGCGCCGAGGACCCCATGAAGGCCAAGCATCTGGAAAAGGCCTTGATCCAGATCGCGGAGGAGGGGGCGGCCCGGGTGTTCAAGCCCCTGATGGAGTCGGGCTGGGTGGTCGGTGTGGTCGGGGCCCTGCAATTCGAGGTGCTGGCGGACCGGATTCGCACCGAATACGGGGTGCCGGTGAATTTTGAGCCGACAACGCTGTACACCGCCCGCTGGGTGGCGGCCGACGACCCGCTGAAGCTCAAAGCGTTCACCGACGCCAACCGGGCGGCGCTGGCCCATGACCATGACGGCGACCCGGTGTTCATCGCCCGCAACGCCTGGCACCTGGAGCACACCAGCGACACCCACAAGGATGTCCGCTTCCTGAAAACCAAGGAACAGACCGGCTAGAGCGGCACCGCTGAACCAAAACCTGGATCGCCACGGCCCTGCGGGCCTCGCGATGACATTTTTCTTCGTCATCGCGAGCGCAGCGTGGCGATCCAGGTTTTGGTTTTCTGGCGGTTCTTAAGGGTAACCCCCCTCACGCCTCCGGGACGATCAGGTCCCGGTCGCCCAAGGGGGCGAAATGGCGGTCGATGATCTCGGGCGTGACCTCCTCCAGGGTCGCGGGGCGCCATTTGGGGCTTTTGTCCTTGTCGACCAGCAGGGCCCGGATGCCCTCATAGAAGTCGTGGCCGGCCATACAGGCCTGGCTCAGGCGGTAGTCGATGGTCACCGCCTCGTCATAGCTCAGCGGCCGATACGCCCGGATCTGGCGCAAGGTCACCTTCAGGCTGGTGGGCGACAGGCCGGACAGGGCCTTCAGGGTTTCGGCGGCAAACGCCGTGTCCGCCGCCCGCAGGCTCTCCACGATTCCCTCCACCGTGTCGAAATCGAAATGAAGTCCGATATCCGTGGCCAGGGCCGCCAGCGGCGCCGGGCCCCCATCGGAGGCCAGGCCGTCCAGCACCTGGTCCGCGGCGGCGAAGGCGTCACCGCCCCAATCGGCGTCCCCAAGCGCCGCCACCAGCCGCGCCAGCGCGTCACCGGTCAGATAATGGGTGCCGTAGCCGAGGAACATGGCATCCGCCGCCCGGCCCCGATAGCCGGTCAAGCCGGCATAGACCCCCGTCTCCCCCGGCGCCTGGGCCAGGTACCAGCCGCCGCCCACATCCGGGAACAGGCCGATGCCGGTCTCCGGCATGGCGAACAGGGTCCGATCGGTGACCACCCGGTGGGAGCCATGGATGCTGAGGCCGACGCCGCCGCCCATGCTGATGCCGTCGACCACGGCGATGTAGGGTTTGGGGAAGCGGTGGATGGTGTGGTTGAGGACGTATTCCTCCCGAAAGAAGTCGGCCGGGATCTCACCCTTGGCCCCCGGGGTCAGGGCGCCGTCCCGGCCGGCGTCATACACCGCCCGTACGTCACCGCCGGCGCAAAAGGCCTTGTCGCCGGCCCCTTCGATCACCACCGCCTTGATCGCCGCGTCGGCCGCCCATCCACGCAGGGCCGGGCGCAGATCCCGGATCATGGCCAGCGACAGGGCGTTCAGCGCCCGGGGTCGGTTGAGCCTTATCCGGCCCAAGGGGCCATCCTGCCAGCAGATCACTTCACGGGGGTCGGTGTCGCCTTGGGGCGGGGCGAAGACGGTGGTTTGGGGCATGGCGGCACGGCACTCCGGGTTCGGCGGGGGTCAGGCGGCGCGGCGCCGGAACGGGACGGCCGCCAGCGCCGTCACCGCCTTATAGGGCAGCAGCAGCACCAGCAAGCCCAGGATCGCGAAGCCCAGGGTTGCCGGCTCCAGGCTGACCTCCGGCACGTAGGACGCCAGCACCGCCTGGGCGCTGGTCCGATCGAACGCCTCGGCGAAGGCGTAGGGCAAGGCCCAAAACGGGGCCGCCTCCAGGGTGGTGATCGCCGTTTCCAGCCAATCCGCCCGGTCCAGGCGCGCTTCATAGCCCGCCGCGCGCTGGGCGGCCCGCGCCCCTTCCTGGGCCAGGCCGGCCAGATAGTCGGCCACGCTTTCGCCCCGCGCCAGGGCGTCCCGCTCCAATTCGGCCAAATCGGCGCGAAGTTCGGCCAGGCGGCCGCGCAGATAGGTCCCGTAGGTGTCGACATAACCCGGGAATTGGCTGCCCAGCAGCGCGCCAGCCCCGGCGACCCCGACATCGGCCAGGCTGGACAGCCGCCGCCCGATCCCCGCAAGCATGATCCGATCCTCCGTGTCCGTGGGGTGCCGCAACCATAGCGGTTTCGCGGCCCGATACCATCGGGGTGGCGGATCGGGTAGGGTGCCTGCATCAGCCCAAGGATACCCGGTCATGTCGTTCAAGAAGCTCTTCGGTCTCGCGATGCCCAAACAGCGGCCGGCCAAACCGGCCGAAACCGCCGAGAAGACCCGCCTGAAGCGGGAGGTGCTGTCCCAGATCACCGAACTGCGCCAGAAGCTGGACCCCAAGGTGCTCCGGCGGGTGGAGTTGGCCAAGGATGGCCAGGTGCCCTTGGACCGGGACCATCAGCTAGACGTGGTCGAGCGATTCTTGGCCGAAAAGCAGGATGACGGCGACCTGAAGCGGATGCTGGCCCAAGCCTTGGAACAGGACGCCGCCCGCAACAAAACCGTCAACTGAGCCGCCCGCCCCCCGCCGGTGAACTACCGCCACGCCTATCACGCCGGCAACGCCGCCGATGTCCTGAAGCATGCGGTGCTGTGCCGGGTGCTGCAATCCCTGCGCCTGAAGCCCAAGCCGTTCCACGTCCTGGACAGCCATGCCGGCCGGGGTCGGTATGACCTGGCCGGCGCCGAGGCCGACAAGACCGGGGAATGGCGCCGGGGAATAGGGGCGCTGTTCGATCGGGTGCCGGCGCCGGACAGCCTGGCGCCGTATCTGGACGCCGTGCGCGCCGCCAACCCGGACGGCCGGCCGCGGGTCTATCCGGGCTCCCCGGCCTTGGCGGCGGCGGCGCTGCGGGACGGGGACCGGCTGACCCTGGTCGAGGCCCATCCGGAGGAGCACGGGATCGTGAAGGCCCTGTTCCGGGGCGACCGTCGGGTCGCAGTGCACGCCCGGGACGGCTATGAGGCGTTGAAGGGCTTGCTGCCGCCGGCCGAGCGGCGCGGGCTGGTGCTGATCGATCCGCCCTATGAGCGGACCGATGAACGGGTGGCCCTGGTGCGCGGGCTGGAGGTGGGCCGGGCGCGGTTCCCGGCCGGCTGCTTTCTGCTGTGGTACCCGGTCAAGGCCGACGCGGAACGGGACCGCCTGTTGGGGGATCTGGCGAGCCTGGGCCTGACGGAGACCCTGATCCTGGAGCATCGTTTCGAAAAAACAATGGTCCCGGACGGGGCCTTGGCCGGTTCCGGCATGGCGGTGGTCAACCCGCCCTACAGCGCGATTGCTGGCCTGGAGGCCCTGGCGCGGGACCTGGACGGGGTGCTGGCGGGCAGGGTTGCGATCAAGGGCTTGGCTGCGCCAAGCTTCGCCGTTCCATAACGACACCCATGGGAGCAACGCCGGTGCCCACGCCGATCGACTTTTACTTCGACTTCTCCTCGCCCTACGGCTTCATCGCCTCGACCCTGATCGATGACGTCGCGGAGGCGGCGGGGCGCACCGTGACCTGGCGCCCATTCCTGATCGGTGCCGTGTACAAGGAACATGGTGGCGCGCCCTTGGACCACCCGATGAAGAAGGGCTACGCGGTCACCGACATGATGCGCACCGCCCGGTACCACGGGATCATGGATATGCGCCTGCCGGACGGATTCCCGGCCCATTCGGTGCCGCCGTCCCGGGTGTTCTACTGGATCAACCGCCAGGATCCGGACAAGGCGCGGGACTTCGCCAAGCGGGTTTATCGGGCGTTCTGGATCGACGGCAAGAACACCTCGGACCCGGCGGCGGCGGTCGGCGTGGCGGCGGCGATGGGATACGATGCCGAAACGGTCTTGGCCGGCACCCAGGACCCGTCGATCAAGGAGGAGTTGAAGGACGCCACCGACGCCGCCATGGCCCGGGGCGTGTTCGGCTCCCCGTTTGTCTATGTGGACGGGGAGGCGTTCTGGGGCGGGGACCGCATCGACCAGATCCGGAAATGGCTTGAGACCGGCGGGTTCTGACCCCATGGCCGGGGACAAGGGCGTGGCGCTGGTCGCGGGCGTGGGGCCCGGGCTGGGTCTGGGGGCGGCCCGGGCTTTCGCCCAGGCGGGCTACCGGGTCGGCCTGTCAGCCCGCAAGGAAGACGCGCTGCGAGCCTTCGCGGCGGAGATTGGCCCCACCGCGTTCCCGGTGCCGATGGATGTCCGAGAGCCGGCCAGTGTCGCTGAAGGCTTCGGCCGGGCGGCAGAATTCGGGCCGATCCGGGCGGTGGTGTTCAACACCGGTGCGCAGTTGAACCGGCCGTTCCTGGACACCGAACCCGCACTGTATGAAAAGGTCTGGCGCCTGGGCCAATACGGCGCCGTGCTGGTGGCCCAGGCGGCGCTGCGCGCCATGCTGGCGGACGGGCAGGGCACGCTGATCTTCACCGGTGCCACCGCCTCGGTGCGCGGGAACGCCAATTTCGCCGCCTTCGCCGCGTCCAAGGCCGGGCTCCGCGCCCTGGCGCAAAGCCTGGCGCGGGAATTCGGCCCCCAGGGCATCCACATCGCCCATGTGATCATCGACGGGCTGATCGCCAGCCCGGTGATCCGGGAGCGGTTCCCGGACGCCGAAGCCCGCCTGGGCCCGGATGGCATGCTGGACCCGCTCGCGATCGGCCGCGCCTATGTGATGCTGGCCGAACAGCCCCGCTCCGCCTGGACCTTTGAGCTCGACCTCCGCCCCTGGGCGGAACGGTTCTAGCCTTCGGCCACCAAGTCGAAGGCGATGGAGACGCGGCGTTGGTTGGATTGGAACGGGACCGTTCCGTGATAGAAATAACCCGGGAACAGCAGCAACCGGCCAAGCTTGGGTTGGATGCGGCGCACCGAAGTCGCGGCCGTGAAGACCAGATCCTCGGGTGGGC
>CAYNRD010000195.1:0-5187 GCA_964399515.1 uncultured Mycobacteriaceae bacterium
CGACACCGTGCACGGCCCCGTTCCTGGGCACGGCCGTGGGTTTCGCCCTGGCGGCGGGGCCGGCCGAAATCCTGCTGATCTTCGCGGCGTTGGGCCTGGGCTTGGGCCTGCCCTACCTGCTGCTGGCGGCCGTGCCCGGGGCGGTCGCCGCCCTGCCGAAGCCGGGGGCGTGGATGCTGCGGCTGAAACAGGTGTTGTCGCTGGCCCTGTTCGGCACCGCCGCCTGGCTGTTGACGGTGCTGGCCACCGCCGCATCGCCGGGCCTGGCGATGGCGGTGGCGGCGTTGATGGTCGGCCTGGTGGCGGCCTTGGCCCTGCGCGGCCTCGGCCGGGACAGGTTGCGCATGGCAGCGGCCCCCACGGCGGTGCTGCTGGCCGTGGCCGCCGTGGCCCTGCCGGCGTTCCGGGCCGAGGCGCCGATCCCCCAGGGCCCGGCGGCGGAGGGCTGGCACCGGTTCCAGGCCGATCGGATCGCGCCGCTGGTCGATGACGGCCAGGTGGTGTTGGTGGACATCACCGCCGACTGGTGCCTGACCTGCATCGTCAACAAAACCCGGGTTTTGGAACGGGGCCAAGTGGCCGACCTCTTGGGCAGCGGCGCTGTGCACGGCCTGCGGGGGGATTGGACCCGCCCGGACCCGGCGATTTCGGAGTATCTGGCCCGCCACCGGCGCTTCGGCATTCCGTTCAACATCGTCTACGGCCCCGGGGCGCCCGACGGCATCGCCTTGCCCGAATTGCTGGACGAGGACACGGTGCTGGCAGCCTTCCAGCGCGCGGGTTTGTAAGCCCGGGCCGGTGTTCAACCCTGGGGACCGGATTAGTTCACCGGTATCTGACCCCGCGCACCGCCGGAGCCCACCATGACCTGCCGCTTTTGTGACGGTGCCGACGCCACCGATGCCGAGTTTCTGTTTGTATGGCCACCCCAGCCCCATACGGAAAAAAAGTTGACCAAACTGGTTACCGACCATGGGGCCCAAGTGGCCGACGCGCCGTCGGGGGCCAAGCGCATCGACCGGCCCCAGGACGGTTGGGACATGCTGCTGGTGACGATCACCGGCGGGCTGTCCACCTATGAGCTGCAAGACAGCCGGGCGCTGTTGACCGATGTGGTCACACCAGGCATGGCGGACCTGCCGCGTGTCACCAGCCTGCGCGGCGTGGTGTCCCTGATCAAGGAGCGCTGGTTGGATGACATCATCGATGGCGACCGCCTGATCAGCGTCCGGCAGGGCATCTTCGACCGGGATGGCGCCCGCTACGCCAACGAAATGCTGCTGCGCGGCCAGGAGGAGGACGGCACCCTGCTGACCGCCGGCGCCCTGTTCGGCGCCGTGGGAACCCCCCGGCGCCTGGCCCGGCTGGATCGGGCGGCGCGCATCCGCGCCGTGACGACGGCGGCGCAGTTCCCGCGGGATGTGCGGGTGTTCATCAACTTCATCCCGTCCTCGATCTATGATCCGGCCTATTGCTTGCGCACCACGGTCAGCGCCGCCGCCGAAGCCGGTATCGACCCCGGGCGGATCGTGTTCGAGGTGGTCGAAACCGAGAGGATCGACGACATCCAGCACCTCAAGGGCATCACCAGCTTTTACCGCAAGGCCGGGTTTTTGATCGCCTTGGACGATTTCGGCGCCGGATACAGCAATTTCGGTATCCTGCACCGCCTGCGCCCCGATTACGTCAAGCTGGACATGAGCCTGACCCGGGCAGCCCCCGACGATGACCTGGCGCGCGGCTTTGTGACCGAGGTGGTGCGCATTACCCGCCAGGAGGGGATCCAGGTGGTCGCCGAAGGCCTGGAAACCCAGGAGCAGGCCCATTTCATGCGCGAGATCGGGGTGGATTTTTTCCAGGGTTGGCTGTTCGAGAAACCATCGCCCGTCACCGCCTGAGGCGCTATAACCCGGGCGCGCGATCCGCATTTCCCAAACATCTGGAGGCCCCCATGCCGATTTCCGTTGGCGACAAGATCCCATCCGTGACCCTGAAGCGCCTGGGCGATGGCGGCATGGAAGATGTCACCACCGACAGCCTGTTCGGCGGCAAGACCGTGGTGATGTTCGCCGTGCCCGGCGCCTTTACCCCCACCTGCCAGAACGCCCACCTGCCCGGCTTCGTCGCCCAGGCCGACGCGCTGAAGGCCAAGGGCGTGGACACGATCATCTGCACGGGCGTGAATGACCCGTTCGTCATGAAGGCCTGGGCCGCCCACACCGGCGCGGACGGCAAGATCGAGTTCCTGCCCGACGGCAATGGTGAGCTGGCCAAGGCGCTGGACCTGACCCTGGACGGTTCCGGCTTCGGTTTGGGCCTGCGCTCCCAGCGCTATGCCATCGTCGCCAAGGATGGGGAGGTCACGGCGCTGATGGTCGAAGACAGCCCCGGCACCGCCGACGCGTCGGGCGCCGACGCGGTGCTGAAGGCGATTTGATCGCTTTGGGAACGGGCCGCGCCGGCGCGGCCAAGCCCGCCGGCCCGCCCCTCCCCGATCAGGGCGTTACCGGCCCCAGGTGCCGTGATCGAGCGGCTCGAACCGGACGATGTAGAACGGCGGTTCGGCCTGCAGGTCGCCGGCCAGCACCGGCGATCGGTGCAGCTGGTTCACCGTGGCGTAGATGAAATCGTCCGGGCCGTAGGCGAAGCCGTCCGGCCAGGACAGCAGCGTGGCGTCCTGGTGCAGGATCCGGTAGCCACCCTCGGGATCGACCACGCCGATGGCGTTGGTGGTGATGTCGGTGATGTAGACATTCCCGGCGCTGTCCACCGTGATGCCGTCCGATAGCGGCTTGACCCCGTAGCGCTCGATGTCCGCCGCGATCTCCGCTTCCGGCAGATCGAAGTCCCGCAAGGCGCGGGTGTCGATGACGTAGAGCGTCGTGCCGGTCAGCGGGCCAAAATACAGCCAGCGGCCAGACGGGTGCAGGGTGATCGAATCGGCCCCCACCCGCACCGGCATGCCATCGATGGCGGCGGTCTGGCCATCGACGACCAGGTCAATGTCCTCGGCCGCCTGGGTGACATGCCCTTCCAGGATGCGGCGGCTTTGTCCGGTTTCCAGATCCAGGATCACCAGCGCCGGCTTCGGGTCCCCGCCCAGGACGTTGCCGGTGTCGGCGATGTAGGCGACCCCCTCGGTCCGGTCGATGGCGAAGTCGTTCAGGAACGCGCCCTCGGGCACGCTCGCCTCCGGGAACGGGTAGATCCGATGCAATTGCTCGGTGGTGGTGTCCCAGCCAACCAGCCGGCCCGGCTGGCCATTGCCGGCATTGTCCAGGAACCAGACCACCCCGGTGGCGTCCGCCCGCAGGCCCAAGACGTTGTTCAGCCCAACACCGGCGGCGTCGGGCGGCGTCGCCCAGTCCTCATCGGGGTAGGGCTGGGTGGACCCGTCCTCGAACAGCTCCACCACCCGGAACTCCGGCCCGTAGAAGGCATGCAGGGACAAGAACATTCGCCCGTCCGGCGTGATGGCGATGTTGCCCGGCGGCGCGTCCAAGCCCAGTTCCGCGACCACCTCCAACCCTTCGGCCTGGGCTGGCCCGATCAGACCAAGGCTTAAAACCAGGCCCAAACCGGCCCTCCGAACGCAAGACATCATGGCGGTTCTCCAAAAGCAGGTCCCGCAACCAACCTAGCGGCCGGCGCCAAGACCGTCATCCCACAGGGCGTGGAAATGGTGGACGGGCCCGTGGCCCTGGCCGACGGACAGCATGCCCGAAGCGGAGATGGCGGCGGTGACATACGCCTTCGCCGCCCCGGCCGCGTGGCGTATGTCCGGCGACCGCGGCAGCAGGCAGGCCAGCGCGCTGGACAGCGTACAGCCGGTGCCGTGGGTATTGGCGGTCGGAATCCGGCGTTCCGGCATGTGCAGCGGGATCTCGGCCCCGTCATCCAGCAGGTCGGGGCTGTCCGCCCCGTCCAGATGCCCCCCCTTCAGCAGCACCGCCTTCGGCCCCAAACCCGACAGCAGCGCCCGGGCCACCGTCGGCATGTCTTCGGCGCGGGACGCCGTGTCGTGCTGGTCCAACAGCACGGCCGCCTCGGGCAGGTTGGGGGTGATCACGGTCGCCAGCGGCGCCAGATGCACCCGGACCGCATGGACGGCGTGGGTGTCCAACAGCCGGTCGCCGGACTTGGCCACCATCACCGGGTCCAGGACGACATTGACGGCACCATGGGCCCGCAGCCGGCTGGCGATCGCCTCGGCGATGTCGGCCGTGGCGACCATGCCGATCTTGACCGCGTCCACTCGGATATCGCCGAACACCGCGTCGATCTGCTGGGCCACGAAGCTGGCCGGCGCCAGTTCCACCCCGGTGACCGCCTGGGTGTTCTGGGCGGTCAGCGCCGTGATCGCCGCCATGCCATAGCCGCCCAAGGCGGAAATCGCCTTCAAATCCGCCTGGATGCCCGCACCGCCCGAGGGGTCGGAGCCGGCGATGGATAGGATGTTGGGGATGCGCTCGGTCATGTCGTATCCTCCCCCCTGCCCTGGCGGGCCTCGTCAGCGCCCTGCCGGGCCTCCTCAGCGCCCTGCCGGGCCTCCTCAGCGCCCTGCCGGGCCTCCTCAGCGCCCTGCCGGGCGAGCGCATCGGCCCGTTCGTTCTCCGGATGGCCGGCATGGCCCTTGACCCAGCACCAGTCGATCCGATGACGGGCGGCCGCCTCATCCAGCGCCCGCCACAGCGCTTCGTTCTTGACCGGCTTCTTCTGGGCGGTCTTCCAGCCCCGGGCCTTCCAGGCGGTGATCCACTCCGTGATGCCCTTGCGGACATACTCGGAATCGGTGGTCAGCACCACATGGCAGGGCCGCTTCAGCGCGTTCAACGCTTCGATGGCGGCGGTCAGTTCCATGCGGTTGTTGGTGGTCTCGGCGGCACCGCCGTGCAACTCCTTCTCATGCGCGCCCAGGCGCAACACCGCCCCCCAGCCGCCGGGGCCCGGATTACCCGAACAGGCCCCGTCGGTGAAGATCTCCACGGTC
Organism: uncultured Mycobacteriaceae bacterium; assembly: GCA_964399515.1. Classification (GTDB taxonomy): domain Bacteria; phylum Pseudomonadota; class Alphaproteobacteria; order DSM-16000; family Inquilinaceae; genus CAYNRD01. Next base: position 4,991 of record CAYNRD010000195.1, read on the forward strand.
TGTCCGTCCGGCGCGGTCATGGCGCCCAGCCAAAATCCGCCGGGCCGGCGGCATATTGGTGAAAGCGCAGGCGTGCCAGGTATTCCAGCGGGTCCTTGGGTTTCACGAACGCGCCCTCGGGATGGTGCAGCAGGTCATACAGGCGGGTCAGCAGGAAGCGCAGCGCGCTGCCGCGCAGCAGAGTCGGCAAGGCGTCG
>CAYNRD010000196.1:0-5161 GCA_964399515.1 uncultured Mycobacteriaceae bacterium
GCACCGACCCATAGGGCGAGACGATCAACACCAAGCAGACCAGCTCGAAGATGTTGGCCGCGCTGAGGAAGAACCAGTCCAAGTTGGAGGTCAGGGTGTTGCGCATCCCGTTGAACAGCGGCTCCACCTGGCTTTGCAGCGCCAGGGTGAGGATCACGAAGGCCACGATGGTCAGGCCGGAGATCAGGAACACCGGGTTGTGAATGTCCAGCCCGAACGGGCCGACCTTCACTTCCATGTTGTCCTGGCCGATCTCGTATTGGGTGTCGATCTGATTGACAGCCCCGTCGGGCGACGGGATGCCCTGGTTGGCGACTTGATCCGACATGGTGGGGGGATCCTTCCTTGGTGGGGTCAGCGGACGACGAACACGGAGACGGGCGCGTTGGCGGCGATGTTGCCGCCGTGGGACGCCCGGATGTGGTCGCCGAAGCCCGGAACGTGGGAGGCCATGACGATCAGGTCGCAGCCGGTATCCGCCGCCGCCTGCAACAGCGTCCGGTTCAGATCCGTGCTGGGGTCATGGCTGACATAGGACCGGCTGTCCGCGGTCAGCCCGTGGGCCTGGGCCTGGGATTCCGCGAAGGTCTGCAGCTTCCCACTGTATTCGGCCGGATTGTGGGCCACCGACCCCGGGGCCGCGGTGGTGACACCGACGAAGGTCACCGGCGCGCCATACTGCGCCGACAGGGTCGCGGCAGTGGTCAACGCCTTTTCCAGACGATCTTGATGGCCGAGATCGACCGGAACCATGATTTTTTTGTACACGTGCAAGCCTCCCATGCGCGCGGTATCCGGTGAGCGTGACAGCCCGTGCGGCGCCACGACGCGTCTATTCGCGACAGGTTCTTTTTCAGGCGCGGTCCGCACCCGCAGTGTGAAGGCGGCGGTCAGACCGCGTCGTGAAAGATCACGCCCAAAGTGTGCCGCCGGCCAGACAGCACCCGGCTGACACCATGGCGCAGCATCACCCGGTACGGGCCGCGGGCGCCGGTCACCGGCCGCTCCCGCACCGCGAAGATCACCGCCTCGCCCTGGGCCAGATCGACGACCTCGGCCCGGGACTGTCGGCGGGGGCGCTGCTCAACGACCGTGAACGCGCCGCCGGTGAAATCCGCTCCCGGCCGGTCCAACAATACGGCCATCTGGAACGGAAAGTAAACCTCGCCATACAAATCTTGGTGCAAGCAATTGAAATCACCGGATTTATACCGGAGCAACAAGGGGGTCGGCCGGGTTTGACCGGCGCCGTGGCACTGGTCCAGGAACCCGTCCAACGCGTCCGGAAAGGACCGGTCGATGCCCAGGTCCCGGTGCCAGCGGTCGGCGATTGGCGCCAAATGGGGATAGGCCGCGTGCCGCAGCCCGTCGACCACATCCGGCAGCGGGTAGGTGAAGTATTTGTAAGCGCCCCGGCCGAAGCCGTGCCGTTCCATAATCACAGTGGACCGGAACAGCTCCGGCCGGTCGTACAGCGCCGCCACGGCCCGGCAGGTGTCCGCGTCCAGGATCGGGCCGGTCCGGGCCACGCCATGGGCGTCCAAATCCCGTTCGATGGTCCGCCAGTCCCACTCCGTGACCGGCCGCCCGGGGCCAGGCGCGCTCACAGCGCCCCCTCGGTCTTCAGCAACGCCCGTTTGCGGGCCAGGCCCCAGCGATACCCGGCCAGGTCACCGCCTTTGCGCACCACCCGGTGGCAAGGGACAGCCACCGCCACCGGATTGGCCGCGCAGGCCGACGCCACCCCCCGGATCGCCTTGGGCGCGCCGATGGCGGCGGCGATCTCGCCATAGGTCCGGGTCTCCCCGGCCGGGATGGCGCGCAAGGCCTGCCAGACCCGCTCCTGGAAGGCGGTGCCGCGGATGTCCAAGGGCAGGTCGGCGGGCTGGCGCGGGTCGGCGACCAGGGCCACCACCCGATCGACCACCTGCTGGAAATCGCCGCCGCCGGGGGTCAGTTCGGCCTTGGGAAAGCGCGCACCCAGGGCGGCGATCAGGCTGGCGCGGTCATTGCCCAGCTGGATGGCGCAGACCCCCTTGGCGGTGGCCGCGACCAGGACCTGGCCCAGGGCGCAATCGGCGGTGGCAAAGCGGATCGCCTCCCCATCGCCGCCGCGCAAAGCCGCCTTGGGCGCCATACCCAGCCGGCCCGATGTCTCGTAAAAGCGGCTGGCGGACGCATAACCGGCGTCATACAGGGCTTCGGTGACGGTCTTGGCGGACGGCAGATCCTGGGCCAGACGCCCGGCGCGAACCGCAGCACCGTAGGCCGCCGGCGTGACCCCCAGCACGGACTTGAACAGACGGTGGAAGTGAAAGCGGGAATAGCCGGCCCCTTCGGCCAGTCGGTCCAGGCCAGGCGCCCGATCGCCGTCCACGATCGCCTGCTCGATCGCCCGGGCGGCGGCCAGCACCGCCGCCCGCTCGGCCTCCCGGTCGGTCTTCTGATCCGGCTTGCAGCGCTTGCAGGCCCGAAAGCCCAAGGCCTGGGCCGCGTGCGGCGTGGCGACGAACAGGACGTTTTGGCGCTTGGGTGTTCTGGCCGGGCAATGGGGCCGGCAGTAGACACCGGTGGTCTTCACGCAGATCAGGAACGCCCCGTCGGCCCCGCGGTCCCGGGTTTCCACCGCCTGCCATTTCTGGTCATCGGTGGCGTAGTCTCGGGTGGGTGCCGGGTCGAACATGACGGTGTCCATGGGCCTTCGGTCTCCTTGCGGGCGGATAGCATGCCCTGACCCTACCCGGCCCGCCCAGCCCCAACATCCCGGTCCTTGCGGTGGAAGTGCCCGCCCCTGACCTGACTGGACGCGTGCGCGGTCGCCACGGTGGCGTGATCGCACAGGGCGGACAAAATGGCATAAGGTATCCATTCCATACCCATCCCGAGGAGAGCCCCCGATGACCACTCCCGCCGAACAGCACAGCTTTTCCGAATATGAAGCGATCGTCGCGGCCCTGGACCCCTATATGACCGTCGCCACGACCGGCGATGTCGAGGGCGTGCGCAAGACCTGGCACGACCATGCCCGGATCGTCGGCGCGCGGGACGGCCAGAGCATCAATCTGAGCCTGGAGGAGTTCTGCCAGCGCATTGCCAGCATGGGCCAGGCCCAGGACCTGCAAGGGCGGATCGTGTCCGTCGACATCGCCGGCATCGCCGCCGTGGCGCGCCTGGAGTTCATCAACTGGCACGGCTTCCGCTATACGGACTTCCTGCTGCTGTCCAAGCAGGACGGGGTTTGGAAGGTCAGCGCCAAGGTCTTCCACGCCCACAGCCGGTCCGAGGTGATGGCCGAAGCCGCCGAGTAAGCCCGGGAGGCCATGGTCCGCCGGTCCGGCACGCTCGCCGCCGGCGGACCCGCCTACCCTGCCCATTTCGCTGGGACCCTCCGTTGCGTCCCGCCGCAAAACGAGAATGGGTCTCATTTGCATTTACGACTAAACCCAGTTGCTGATATTAAGAATCATAATCGCTCGCATTCGCGAGCCTCGATCGCAGCAAACCGTGGGTTTTGCGTTATGGGGAACCGATCATCTTTCGTTGGGTCGCTTACGGTCGGCGTCCTGGCGACCGCGGCACTGGCCGCACCCGCGGTCAGTCAGGAGCCAGCAACTGGCGGCGAGGGTCCGGGCGCGGGATCCGTGACCTTGGACCCGGTGACCGCCATTGGTCGTGAGGTCGAGGATCCGAAAGGTCCGGTTGCCGGCTATCGCGCCACCCGGTCCCAGACCGGCACCCGCCTGGATGTCCCGTTGGAAGAGGTGCCGCTGTCCCTGCAAGTCGTGCCCAGGGACATTATCGAAGACCTGGGCGCCACCAACCTGGAAGACGTGGTTGAGTTCACCGTGGGCGGTTCGGTGGGTCAGACCTTGGGGGGCACGTTGGAGACGTTCATGATCCGGGGGTTCGAAGCCTCGGTCGCGGAAAACGGTGCCTTGGTCGGCGGCGTGGTGGGATCATTGCGCCGTCGCGACAGCGCCAACTTCGAACGGGTCGAAGTGCTGCGCGGGCCCGGCTCCGCGCTGTTCGGCCAAGGCTTTCCCGGGGGGATCGTAAACGTCATCAGCAAGCGCCCGCAGGATGCGTTTTTCGCCACGTCTGACAGTTCCTTCAGCACCTTCACCCGCCTGCGGCAGGAGTTCGACATCAATCAGCCGATCACCGACACAGGCGACGTCAACGGCCGCTTGGTGGTGGCTTTGGAGGGGGAGAACAGCTTTAATTTCCAGGACACGTTCGACACGACACTGCCTGAAAACCGTCAGTTCGTGGCCCCCAGCCTGTCGTTCCGGCCGACGGACACCACCGACGTTCTGATTTCGACACAGTTTCTGCGCACCTCGGACGTGTTCCAACGGGGGTTGCCGGCCACTGCGGACGGAAAATTCCTGGTCGATCTGGACGAAAACTTCCTGGATGAGGATGTCGGCAACATCATCAACGACAGCATCACCGCCAATATCGAGGTCACGCACGCCTTTGACGACAACTGGGCCTTGAGAGTGTTTGGCGCCGCCGATGACATCGACACCTTTGGGGGCGCCTTGGAGTCCGAAGCGCTGTCGCCGATCTCGGTCCCGGGCCCGGTCGGGGCGTTGATCGGGTTGCCGGAGTTGATCGCCGGCGAGTCCATCCTGCGGCAGCTTGAAGTGCGGGATGAGGAGACTACGATCCTGACCTTTCAAAGTGATCTGACTGGCGCGGTGGCGTTGGGACCCACACAGCACGACTTTATTATCTCCTTCGAATACCAAAACCTCGATACCGAATTCACCTTCGATCAGTCGGGCATCTTTTCAGAGGTCGTTTCTATTACAGCGCCCGGCACGCCGACCGCGCTGACCGACGATGATCTTGTCACCATTGCCGACAACGATACCGAGATCGAGAGTTTCGGGGTGATCTTCCTGGACCAGGTCAGCCTGTTCGACCGGGTGCACGTTCTGGGCGGCGGGCGGTTCGATTTCCTGGACCAGAGCCTGGAGGACTTCCTGGGCGACGATGTGGTGAGCCTGGAGGAGACCGCCTTCTCGCCCCGAGCCGGGATTGTCGTGGAGCCGTTCGAGACCATTCCCGTGTCGGCGTTTTTCAGTTTCTCCGAATCGTTCGAGGCCAACACGGCCCTGGGCATCGGCGATACCATCCTGGATCCCCAGGAGGG
>CAYNRD010000197.1:0-5155 GCA_964399515.1 uncultured Mycobacteriaceae bacterium
GAAGTTGCCTTCTGTGTCGGAGATCTTCTGCGCGCCCTCGACCGTGCCGTCGGACGGCTCCTGCGCCAGCGCCTCCGACCCGGCCACCGCGCTGCCGAGCAGCCCCGCAACCACGGTAACCGCTGCGCGCCACAGCACAGTGCATGCCCCGACCATGAACCGCGTGCACCTCGATTGCACCCGATCCGCCCGCAAGGCGGCCGGGGTCCGTGAACCGCCATTGCCTGATCCCGTCCAGCCTCGTTAGAATGCTCTCGAGGGTGCATATGACTGATGAGGTGTCGCGATGGTATCCGATCGTCACAACCGGCCGCTGACCGATGTGGAATTGCGGGTCAAGGCCTTGGAATCCCTGCTGACCGAAAAGAAGCTGATCGACCCCGAGGCCATCGACCTGTTGGTCGAAACCTATGAGACCAAGATCGGCCCCCGCAACGGCGCCCGGGTGGTGGCCAAGGCCTGGACCGACCCCGACTACAAGCAGCGCCTGCTGGAGAACGGCACCGAGGCAATCAAGGAGTTGGGCTTTTCCGGCGTCCAGGGCGAGGACATGGTGGTGGTGGAGAACACGCCCGACGTCCACAACATGGTCGTGTGCACCTTGTGCTCCTGCTACCCATGGCCGACGCTGGGCCTGCCGCCGGTGTGGTACAAATCCGCCCCCTACCGGTCCAAGGTGGTCAAGGACCCGCGCGGCACATTGTCGGAATTCGGTGTCACCGTGCCCGACCAGAAGGAATTGCGGGTTTGGGATTCCAACGCCGAGCTGCGCTATCTGGTCCTGCCCGAACGGCCCGAGGGCACCGACGGCATGAGTGCCGAGGAGCTGGAGGCGCTGGTCACCCGCGACAGCATGATCGGCGTCGGCCTGCCCCGGCAACCGGCGGCCTGAGCGCAACCAGACGAGGGAGAGCAGCCATGAACGGCATCCACGATTGCGGCGGCATGGACGGCATCGGCCCGATCAACCCGCCCGAGCATGAGCCGGTGTTCCACTCCGACTGGGAGCGGCGGATGTTCGGCATGTTCATCTCCTGCTTCGCGGGCGGCCATTACGTGGTCGATCAGTTCCGCCACGGCATCGAGAAGATGGACCCGGTGCATTACTTGGAAAGCACCTATTACGAGCACTGGCTGTATTCGATCGAGAACATCCTGGTCGAGCGGGGCGTGCTGACCCGGGAGGAGCTGGACGCCAGGAAGGCCCAGTTCAAGGCCGAGCAAGAGGAGGCCGCCTGATGCTGACCCCGCAAATGGTCCCGGGCTTGGTCGCCACCGGCGCCTCCTGCCGGCGGGAGACCGACCGGCCAAAAAGCTTCGAGGTCGGTGACCGGGTGCGGATGAAGAACATCCACCCCATGGGCCACACCCGCCTGCCCCGCTATGTGCGCGGCCGGGTGGGGGTGATCGACCGCTACCAGGGCGTGTTCGTGTTCCCGGACACCGAAGCCCACCACAAGGGCGAGAACGCCCAGCACGTCTATTCCGTGCGCTTTACCGCCAAGGAATTGTGGGGCGAGGACGCGCCGGAGAACCAAGCTCTCTACATCGATATCTGGGACGACTACATGGACAAGGCCTGACCGGCCTCCGTCCCCCGCCGCCGACCGCGCGTCCGTGATCCCGTCCCCGCACCCGGAGCCCCGCCATGCGTGAGCCGCCGCGCCTGCCCAGCATGCCCGAAATCCCCCAGGACGGGAACGGCCCGGTGTTCGAGGAACCCTGGCAAGCCCAGGCCTTCGCCATGGTGCTGAAGCTGTATGACGAAGGCCATTTCGAATGGAATGAGTGGGTCCGCTACCTGTCGACGGAGATCAAGGCCGCCCAGTCCGCCGGCGACCCCGATGACGGCGGCACCTATAATCACCATTGGCTGACGGCGCTGGAAAAGCTGATCACCGACAAGGGCCTGAGCGATGGTGCTGAGCTGACCGCCCGCAAGCAGGCCTGGGCCGAGGCCGATGAGCACCGGGATTTCGGCGCGCCGATCGCGCTGGACGGAAACGGCGGCGATGGGCACGGCCACCACCACCATCACGGCCACCACCACCATCATGGCCACGGCCATCATCATCATCACCATCACGACGACCCGGATTTCGACCCGACCAAGCCGGTGGCGGTGCAGCCGCCGCTGACCAAGACCCCCTGAACGGCGCCCCCGCGCGGAGAGGACCCCCATGGCCGTCAAACGCCCCAGCCCCGAACAATTCGCCGACATGGTCGATCGTCTGGGCATGTCCATGTCCTTCGAGGAGCAGGAATTCTTCCTGGAGAACATGCAAGGGTTGTTCGAGCGCTACGACGCGATCGACGCCATGCCGGACGAGATCCCGCCGGTGACCTATCCCCGCACGCCGGGCTACCGCCCGGGGCCGGACGAGAACCCCCTGGGTGCCTGGTATTGGAAGACCGAGATCAAGGGCAAGGCGCGCGGGCCGTTGGCCGGCAAGACCGTGGCGATCAAGGACAATGTCATGGTCGCGGGCGTGCCGATGATGAACGGGGCCTCGACCCTGGACGGGTTCGTGCCCGATGTGGACGCCACCATTGTCCAGCGCCTGCTGGATGCCGGGGCGACCATAACGGGTAAGGCGACGTGCGAGTATTTCTGCCTGTCGGGCGGCAGCCACACCAGCCAGCCGACCCCGGTCAAGAACCCCCACAAGCCGACCCATTCCGCCGGCGGTTCCTCCTCCGGATCCGGCGCGCTCGTCGCCAAGGGGGAGGTCGACATGGCGATCGGCGGCGACCAGGGCGGCTCGATCCGCATGCCGGCCGCCTATTGCGGCTGCTACGGCATGAAGCCGACCCACGGGTTGGTGCCCTATACGGGTGTGATGCCGATCGAAAGCACCATCGACCACACCGGGCCGATGACCGCGACCGTGGCCGACAACGCCGCCATGCTGGAGGCTTTGGCCGGCCCCGATGGGCTGGACCCGCGCCAGATCCCCGGCTACCGGCCGCCCAAATACACCAAGGCCGCTGGCGACGGCGTGGCGGGGCTGAAGATCGCCGTGGTGCGGGAGGGCTTCGGCCACGCCAATTCCGAAGCGGATGTGGACGCCAGCGTGCGCAAGGCGGCCGAGACCTTCCGGTCCCTGGGCGCGGAGGTCACCGAGGTGTCCGTCCCCATGCACCCGGACGGGCTGCTGATTTGGACGCCGATCGCCCTGGAAGGCCTGCAATGGCAGATGATGCTGGGCAACGGCTATGGCATGAATTACAAGGGTTTGTATTCCCCAACCCTGATGAAGGCCCACGCCAATTGGCGCCAGCAGGCGGACAAGCTGTCCGACACGCTGAAGATCTCCATGTTCACGGGCCAATACTTCATCGATGAATATGGCGGCAGCTTCTACGCCAAGTGCCAGAACATCGCCCGGCGGCTGACCCGGGCCTATGACGCGGTCTTGGCCGACCATGACCTGCTCTTGATGCCGACCCTGCCGCTCAAGGCCACCAAGCTGCCGGAGCCGGGCGACCCCCGCGCCGAAGTCTTCGCCCGCGCCTTCGAGATGCTGGCGAACACCGCCCCCTTCGACGTCACCGGCCACCCGGCCATGGCGATCCCCTGCGGGATGTCCGACGGCCTGCCGATCTCCGTCCAGTTGACCGGCAAGCACTATGACGAGATGACCATCTACAAGGCGGCCTACGCCTTCGAAGGTGCCGGCGACTGGAAGGCGATGTGACCATGCGCGCGGTGTTCGCGGCCCTGGTGCTACTGGCGTCGGCAAGGGTGATGCCGGGGCCGGCGGTGGCGCAAGAGGGCTTGGTGGTGCATGAGACCGCCAAGCCGGTGGCCGACACCCTGGATGCGTTCGAAGCCCTGGTGCGTGAACGGGGCCTGACCGTGTTCGCCCGCATCGACCATGCGGCCGGGGCGGCGGACGTGGCCCTGGACCTGCCCGCCAACCAGGTGCTGATCTTCGGCAACCCGCGCCTGGGCACGCCCTTGATTCAGGCCTCCCCTTCGATCGGCCTGGACATGCCGATCAAGGTTTCGGCCTGGCGGGACGGCGATGTCACCCGCCTCGCCTACTTGGCCCCGACGGTGTTGGCCGCCCGCCACGGCATCCCCGAGGACCACCCGTCGATCGTGACGATGACCAACGCCCTGGCCACCTTCGCCCAGGCCGCCACGGCGGAGTAGGGTTTTGTGCCGTCGGCACCAAAACTTTCCTTCCGCGAAGGCATCCGCTATAGGGTGTCATGTAATGCGGTGAGATGTGTACCGTGGTCTGCGGCAGTTCGGTGTTTGCTCTGGGGATCGGTGAAGAGATGCGGCCCGTTCGAAAATCCCTGAAGGTCAGCTTCCTCAATTCGCTGGATCCGCTGGGCCAACTCGTGCGGCCGATGGCGTTGTCCGCTGATCTTCGGATGACCCCGGCCCAGGCCGTGCGCGCGACCTGGGACCGGGTCGGCCAAAACCTTTACACCTCGATAGAACGCTATGAGCGAGGACAGCGCGCACAGCGCCAAACACCCGACGCCCAAAACCGATCATGCACCCGACGGCCGCCCTTACAGGGACGATGAGGGCGTCGCCCCTGCTGCCGATGACGGGACCAACGCCAGTCAAGACCTGCTTTTGCCCGAAGTCTCGGGCGCGAGCCTTTGGTCAGGCCCGTTGCCTGCCCCTGAGATCTTAGAATATTACGATAAAATCGTTCCGGGGGACGCCGAGAAAATATTGACCGAATTCAAAACCGAAGGCGCCCACCGGCGGGACATTGAACGTAATGTGCTTCGGTATCGATACTACGATGCCGTGATCGGCCGTTTTTTCGGCTTGATTTTCGCAACCCTCATGATCGGCTGCATCTACTACGCCATTGGGAGAACCTCCCATGGGTGGCCAGCATCTTGGGTGGATCGGCGATTGTCAGCGGCATCTACGCCTTCACCCATCGGCGCGACCGGGACCAAACCGAAACAGACGATCAGTAGCGCGCCACGCCGTCCGTCGAGTCTCAGGGGCAGTGAGGACCCGTGAAACCTGAGGCCTATAAAGGCCTTCGCGTGACATAGGCCTCCTTACAGGAACAACAGCCTCAGCATATCCAGCAACCTGGTGATCAGGGTGGAGACGTCGCCCCCCCCCGCCATGGCGACTGTTGCCGGCGTCTTAGGAGGATCCACGACTGGC
>CAYNRD010000198.1:0-5131 GCA_964399515.1 uncultured Mycobacteriaceae bacterium
TCCGGGGTCGGTTCGGGGTCCGGGGTCGGTTCGGGGTCCGGGACCGGTTCGGGTTCCGGGATCGGCTCGGGTTCCGGGATCGGTTCGGGTTCCGGGACCGGTTCGGGTTCCGGGACCGGTTCGCGTTCCGGGACCGGCTCCGGTGCGGGCGGCGGTGGCGGGGGCGCCGGCGCCGGGGGGGGCGGGGGGGGGGCCTCGGGCACTTCCGTCGCCTCGGGCAGCGGTGCCGGATCGTCGAACTGGCGCACGATGTCGCGCAAGGACGGCGGTTCGGGCGCTTGGGGCGGCGGCGGCTCGGCGGGCGGCGGCGGTTCGGCCAACGGGTTTGGGGCTTCGGCCGCGTCCGGCCGGGGCGGCGGGGTGAACGGCACGTCTTCCAGCTCTGGCGCCGCCGGCGCTTCGGCCAGCAGTTCGGCCAGGTCCGCCTCGGACACCACGCCGACGGGCAACGGGTCCTGGACCAGCGGCGGGGAGGACAGGCGCGGCAAGCCGAACACCGCCACCAGGAACACGGCGGTGTGCAGGGCCAGGGACGCGGCGAGGCTGTATCTCATCGGGTCGGGGCGGCCGTGGCGGTCAGTCGGGCAATTGGGCGACCAGGGCCACCCGGTTGAACCCGGCGGCGTTCAACGCCCCCATCACCTCGACGATCCGGCCATAGGTCAGCGCCCGGTCGCCGCGCACGAACACCCGCACCTCGGGGTTGGCGCCGGTGACGGCCTGCAACAGCGCCACCATGTTGGGCAACGCCACCTCGGTCTCCTGGACGAAGATCCGCCCGTCCCCGTCGACGGAGATCACCAGCGGCTCGATCTGTTCGGAGATGTTGGGCGCGTCCGCCCGCGGCAGATCGACCGGCACGCCGACGGTCAGCAACGGGGCCGTGACCATGAACACGATCAGCAGCACCAGCATCACATCCACGAACGGGGTGACGTTGATGTCCGCGTTCAGGGTCCGGCGCCGGCCCCGGCGGCGCTTCTTGACCGCGGCGACCATGCCGGCCATCAGGCGCTCCGCTCTTCCAAATGCCGCTCCAGGATCGCCGCGAACTCGATGGCGAAGTTGTCCAGGCGCTCGGCGTACTTGTTGGTGTCGTTGGTGAACTTGTTGTAGGCGGCCGAGGCCGGAATGGCCGCGACCAGCCCGAGCGCGGTGGCGAACAAGGCTTCGGCCATGCCAGGCGCAACCACGGCGAGGCTGGTGTTCGCCTCCGCCGCGATGGCGGTGAACGCGTTCATGATCCCCCAGACCGTGCCGAACAGCCCGATGAACGGGGCCGCGCTGCCGGTGGTGGCCAGGAAAGTCATGCCCCGTTCCAGTTCGGCCAGTTCCCGGGTTTGCTGGACTTCCATGACCCGCTCGATCCGGTCGGCCAGGCCGACGCCGCCCAGTCCGCCGGGCTTGGCCCCCTTGGTGCCGCTTTGCTTGAATTCGCGCATGCCCGCCGCGAACACGGCGGCGATCGGGTTTTCCGGCTCGTCACCCACCGACCGGTGCAGATCCTCCAAGGAGCCGCCGGACCAGAACGCGTCCTCGAAGCTTTCCGCCTGCTGGCGCAAGCGCCGGATGCGCAGCTGTTTTTCGAAGATCAACTTCCAGGTCCAGATCGAGGCCAGCACCAACAGCACCATCACGGCCTTGACGATCGGATCCGCCATCAGGAACAGGCCCCAGGCGGACAGGTCGTGGCTGGCGGCACCCAACCCGTCCTGGGCCTGGGCCGGCGGGATACCGAACAGGGTGTCGATCATGGCGGTCCTTGTCGCATCGCGGAATCAGGGAAGCGTCGGCCAGCTTTGTGACCGGCGGGCGGCGAGTTCGCGGACTCGATATAGGCGATTATGCGGACGCGTGGAATCGTTGCAGCGCGGCCGTGATCGCTTCGGGCAGGCGCCTGGGGCGGCCCGCCCGATCGACGACCGCCAGCTCAACCCGCAGACGGGCCAAAGCCCGCTTCCGGCCCGCGGGCATGACCCGCTGGTCCATCAGGACCCGGGCCCCGGTCAGATCGGCCAGCTCGGTCACCACCTCCAGCCGGTCATCCAGGCGGGCCGGCCGATCAAAGTCGATCTCGGCCCGCCGGACCACGAAGCCCAGGCCGGTGCGCGCCAGCAGGTCGGCCTGGCCGATGCCCAGATCGCGCAGCATCTCCGTCCGGCCCCGCTCGGCGAAGCGCAGATACGCACCGTGGTACACGATGCCGCCCGCGTCCGTATCCTCCCAATACACGGTGACCGGCAACCGGTGCGCGGTCATGGGTCGGCCGCCGGATCGAACCCGGAGCCCAGCAGGTTATACTGGCCCGCCGGCCGGTCGGGCGCGGGCAGACCCAGATGCCGGTAGCCGGTCGGGGTCAGCATCCGGCCGCGCGGGCTGCGCTGTAGGAACCCTTGCTGGATCAGGTACGGCTCGATCACGTCCTCGATGGTGTCACGCTGTTCGGACAGGGCCGCGGCCAGGGTGTCCACCCCCACCGGCCCGCCGCCGTAATGGCGGGCGATCACGCCCAGATAGCGCCGGTCCATGGCATCCAGCCCGGCCCCGTCCACATCCAGCCGGGCCAAGGCGGCGTCGGCGGCGGCCCGGTCGATGACCGGCTGGGCGGCGACGGCGGCGAAATCCCGCACCCGACGCAGCAGCCGCCCGGCGATCCGGGGCGTGCCCCGGGCCCGGGCGGCGATCTCCGCCGCGCCGTCCTGGGCCAGGGGGCAGTCCAACAGCCGGGCCTGCCGGGCCAGGATCACGGCCAGCTCCGCGGGCTCGTAGAAGCTGAGCCGGATGGGGATCCCGAACCGGTCCCTCAGCGGCGTCGTGATCAGCCCGGACCGGGTCGTCGCCCCGACCAGGGTGAACGGCGGCAAATCGATGCGCACGGACCGGGCCGCCGGCCCCTCCCCGATGATCAGGTCGAGTTGGAAATCCTCCATGGCCGGATACAGGATCTCCTCGACCGCCGGGTTCAGGCGGTGGATCTCATCGATGAACAGCACGTCCCGGGGCTGCAGGTTGGTCAGGATCGCCGCCAAGTCGCCGGCCTTGGCGATCACCGGCCCGGAGGTGGCGCGAAAGCCCACCCCCAATTCCCGGGCGACGATGGTGGCCAGGGTGGTCTTGCCCAGGCCCGGGGGGCCGTGCAGCAGGACGTGGTCCATGGCCTCGCCCCGGTCCCGGGCGGCGCGCACGAACACCGCCAGGTTCTCCCGCGCCCGGGCCTGGCCGGTGAAGTCGGCCAGGGCGGTGGGGCGCAAGGCCGCGTCCTGGGCATCGCCGGGTTGGGCGGCGCGGTCGACCAGCCGCTCGGGCGCGTCGGTCATGGCCGTGGGTCAACCGACCGGGTCGGCGCCCGTGAGGCCCCTGACACTGTCACGCAGGTGATGATCGATATCTTCCAAGGTCATGGACCGGCGCTCGATCCGCACGCCGGTGGCCTCCACATGCAGGACCACGGACCCGGCCTTGGCGTCCAGGCCCAGCACCTCCCGCGCCAGGGACGGCAGGGCCAGCGAGCCGTCCTCGCCCACCGGCACGGTGATGGTGGTCAACACCCGACTGCGTTGCATGGCGGCTTATCACCTTCGATCCCGCGACTCATTTGTTCAGACGATAGCTTACCCGGTCAGGCGCTTGAGCGCAGCCGGGATCACGCGGCCCAGATCGGCCGGCGCCGGCTGCCCCTCCGCCAGCACCGCCGCGACGGCGGCGAAGGCATCGGACCGGCCGAAGCCCATATTGACCAGGGCGGAGACGGCATCGTCACGCAGCCCGGCCTCGGGTGCCGTGGCGGCGGCGGGCCGGCCCTCGGCGCGGCCGGCGCCGGGAGCCGGGGCCAGGGTGGCGGCCGGCGCCTTGTCCCGCAATTCGGCCGCGATCCGCTTGGCCAGCTTGGGGCCGACCCCGTCGGCGCGCGCCAGGGCCGTGGCGTCCTGGGCGGCGATGGCCGTGGCCAGATCGTCGGGCGGCAGCACGGACAGGACCGCCAGGGCCACCTTGGCGCCGACCCCCTGCACGGCCACCAGTAGCTTGAACCATGCCTTCTCGGCGGCATCGGCGAAGCCGTAGAGGTGGATGTGATCCTCCCGCACATGGGTCTCCACCAGCACCGCGGCGGCCGACCCCACGGGGCCCAGCGCGGCCAAGGTTCGGCGGGAGCAGAACACGATATAGCCGACGCCGCCGACCTCGATCAGGGCGGAATCCGCGCCAGCCTCGCCCAAGGTGCCGGTCAGCTTGCCGATCATCGGGCCGCGGCCAGGGCGATGGCCGCCTGGGTCTGGCGGTGATGGGCATGGCAGATCGCCACGGCCAGGGCGTCCGCCGCGTCGGCGGAGGTCAGATCGACCCCGGCCAGCATCATGGCCACCATGTGCTGGACCTGGGCCTTGTCGGCATGGCCGCTGCCGACCACCGATTTCTTGATGTGGTTGGCGCCGTACTCGGCCACCGGGAGGCCGGCCCGGGCCGGCGCCAGCAACACCACCCCGCGCGCCATGCCCAGCTTCAGCGTCGAGGTTGGGTTGCGGTTGACGAAGGTCTCCTCCACCGCCGCCTCATGGGGGCGCTGGCCGGCCAGGACCGCGTCCAACCCGTCGGCCAGCTGCTTCAGCCGGTCGGCCAGGGGCTTGTCGGCGCTGGTGGTCAGCGTG
Source organism: uncultured Mycobacteriaceae bacterium (assembly GCA_964399515.1). GTDB lineage: Bacteria > Pseudomonadota > Alphaproteobacteria > DSM-16000 > Inquilinaceae > CAYNRD01. Next base: position 4,647 of record CAYNRD010000198.1, read on the forward strand.
CCATGGGCGACATGGCGCAGGCGGGTGCCCTCACTGGTCACCACGCCCCAGCCGGTGGTGCGCAGGCCGGGATCCAGGCCAAGGATCCGGATCGCCGTCGGCGGGGCGGTCACGCGGTCAGTCGCTCCAGCACGTCGTCGGCGATGTCGAAATTGGCGTGCACCTTCTGCACGTCGTCCGAATCCTCCAGGGCGTCGATCAGCTTCAAGACGCTGGCCGCCTTGTCCTCGTCCAGCGGCGTGGTGGTCTGGGGCCGGAACACCAGGGCGGCACTCTCCGGGCTGTCGAAGCGCTGTTCCAAGGCGTCGCGCACGGCGGCGAACTCTTCGACGCTGGTGACGATGGTGTGCTCTTCGGCACCGGGTTCGCAATCATCGGCCCCGGCCTCGATCGCCGCCTCCAAGATCTTCTCCGCGTCGGCGGCCTCGGCCATGACCAAGATCTCGCCGACCCGGACGAACATGAAGCTGACCGAGTTGGTATCG
>CAYNRD010000199.1:0-5070 GCA_964399515.1 uncultured Mycobacteriaceae bacterium
ATGGGCCTGACCGACGGTGCGGACGATGCGCCGCCGCCGTTGGTCGACGAAGACGGCGTCGACGACGCTCCGCCGCCGCTGGTCGACGAACCCGCCGACGGGCTGGGCGACGACGGGCTGGGCGGTGGATTCGACGACGATTTTCTGCAGGCGGTACTGGTGGATGGGGCCAATCGCCAACCCCGGCGAGGCCGCAATCCCGGCGATGGTTTTGCCCACGTTCTGCGGCTCCCACGAGTGTGTGGCGGTCAAGGAGCGTTTTTGCTGGCTTTCCGCCTCGGATTCGCCGAGTCCTTGCGCGACGGCTTCGGCGAGTTTTTCGAGGGCGTTGTCAGCATCGGGACCATCAGCCATAATGCGGATTTCACCGCCACTCTCAACGCCCAGGTTCAGCAGCGACACAAGGCTCTTGCCATTGGCGACCTTGCCCTTATATCCCACGTGGACCGTGGCCTCGAATTGCTTGGCGGTATCTACAAAGGCCGTCGCGGGACGGGCATGCCAAGGCTCGCCGCATGACTGATCAGACAACCCGGGACACGCCCCCACCGCTGAGCGGACCCCATCGACTGCCCGGCGATGGGGCGGCCAGCCTGGCGGAGGCGATCGGCCGGGGGGCGGATGGGGCCGGCGGCCCGCTGGTCACCGCCCTGGGCCGGGACGCGGTCGCCGAACGGATCCTGGCGCTGGCCTTCGCCCATGGCGTGCCCGTCCGCGAGGACCCGGACCTGGCCAACATCCTGGGCGCGATTGAGGTCGGTCAGGAAATACCGCTGGAGGCGTTGTTCGCGGTGACCCGGCTGTTGGAGTATGTGTATCGTGCCAACCAGGGTGGCGGCCCAGACGTCACCAAGACGTTAGAGACATACCCGCATGGTCGGACCCGCCGACACGGCCGCCGAGCCGCCGGCCCCCAAACCGGAAACGCCCGATGACATCCGCGCCGGCCTGGCCGAGGTGCGGGCGGCGGTCACCCACGCCCGGGAAGCGGAGGCGTTGGGTGGCATGGTCGATCTGGCCGGCCTGGAATTGCTGGTCGGCCAGCTGTGCGACGCCTTGATGGGCCTGCCGCGGGATCAGGCCATCGGCTTCGAGCCCGAACTGGCCACGCTGATTGGTGAATTTGACACCCTGGCCAAGACCCTGGCCGAGCGGAAGGCGCAGTTGACGCCCGCGCCGGATCCGGTCAGCCAGCGCCAACGGGCGCTGCAGGCCTACGGCAAGCCGCCCAAACGGTAGGCGACGGAGGCCCGGCACCCTTGGAACTGATCGATTACCTGCGCTTTCTCTCGGCGCTGTTGGTGGTTCTGGGTCTGATCTACCTGTTGGCCCAAGTGGCCAGGCGGGCCGGCCTGGGCGGCAATCTCAGCAAGCTGGGGGCCGCCCGCCGCCGCCGGCTGTCAGTCGTCGATACCCTGATGCTGGACGGGCGGCGGCGGCTGGTGCTGGTGCGCCGGGACGACACCGAGCATCTGTTGCTGCTGGGCCATGAACGGGACAGCGTCGTCGAACAATCGATCATCCCGCCCGACGACGGGTCTCCGGACCTGGACGCGGAGCCGCAGCGGGCATCCCCGACCGCCGGCGCCGGCGGCCGGCCCCGGCTGTCCGTCCTGCCCAGCCGCGCCGACCCCACCAACCCGGTCACGCCACGATGATGTCTAACACCCGCTTCGGCCTGTTCGTCCTGTCAGGGCTGGGCTTATCCGCAGTTCTGGCCGGCCTGGCGATGTGGCTCGCGGCCGGTCTGGGCACGGCCACCGCCCAGTCGATCACCCTCGACACCGGCTTGGAAGGGGCATCGACCACCCAGACCATTGTTCAATTGATCGCGCTGTTGACGGTTCTGTCCCTGGCGCCGTCGATCCTGGTGATGATCACCTCCTTCACCCGGATCATCGTGGTGCTGTCCTTCTTGCGCCAGGCGATGGGTGTCCAGCAGTCCCCGCCCAACAACGTGCTGATCAGCCTGGCCCTGTTTCTGACCTTCTTCATCATGGCGCCGGTGTTCGAGCAGGCCTGGACGGAGGGGATCTTCCCGCTGATCAACGAGCAGGTCGAAACCACCGAGGGCGTCGAGCGGGCCTTGGCGCCGTTCCGCACCTTCATGCTGGCCCATGTGCGGGAATCGGATCTGGAACTGTTCCTGGGCGTCGGGCAATTCGATCCCGACGCCATCGTCGACCCCGAGGACGTGCCGACCCAGGCCCTGATCCCGGCCTTCATGATCAGTGAGTTGAAGCGCGCGTTCGAGATTGGCTTCCTGCTCTACTTGCCGTTCCTGATCATCGACATGGTCGTCGCCTCGATCCTGCTATCCATGGGCATGATGATGCTGCCACCGGTGATCATCTCCCTGCCGTTCAAGCTGATCTTCTTCGTGCTGGTCGATGGCTGGTCGCTGATCGTGGGTTCCCTGGTGGAAAGCTACGGCATCAACACCCCGCTCTCCCCCGGATAGCGCGGCTCATGCGCCGTCCGCCCGGTCAGCCGGCGATGCCCGAGGCCTGGCGCAGGTCCGCGTCATCGACTCCGTCGATATCGACCAGGAAATCCTGGAACAGGTCGATTTCCTCGACCTGACGGCGGATGGTCTCCAGATCGGCGACCGGGCCCAACAGGTCGCTCGACCGGGTCAGGATCGAGAACACGTTGGCGAATTCCGTATCCGCCATGGACGGGCCGAATACGATATCCAGCGATACCAGCCCCCGGCGGACGTCGGCCAGGGCCAAGGCGTTGCCCCGGTACAGCACCAGCTTGGCGGTCAGCGTATCGATCTCCCCGCCCAAGGGCACATCGGTGATGATTCGATCCAGCACCCGGGCCACCTCCGGCCAGTCACCGGCCCGGCGCGCCATGTTCAGGCGCAGGTGATCGGCGCGCGCCAGCCGGTCATTGGCGATGACCTGCCGCGCTTCGGCATACAGGTTCAGCGCCGACAGCGCCTCGGCGCGCAGCAGCCGCCGCTCGAACAACTGGTCGCGGATCTCGGGCGGTGCAGTGGCCGGCCGGTCCGGATTGGCGGCCCCCCCGCGCCCCAGGGCACTGTCCCGCCCGCCGCCCAGGGCGGTCCGGCTGCGCGGGGGCGGCGGCCTGACCGCCTCGCCCCTCAGCGCCTCGGGCAGGTCCGCCTTCACCGCGGCGTCTTCACCGCCCCGGGGCAGGAACGCGGCCGCCGGCGCTTGGGTCTGGTTCAGGGCCAGGATCGCGCCGTCCGGCTCACCGGCCAGCAGCCGCACCCGGGCCAGCTTGGTGCCCAGGCGCACCACGTCGTCGCCATCGATGCGGTCGAAGGCCAACTCGGCCAGCAGGGTATCGGCCTGGTCGTACAGGTCGAACTCCAGCAGGTGATTGGCCAAATTTTCGATCATCCGGTCACCGGTCGCCCCCTCGGGTACCAGATCGCGGTTTTCGGCCAGGGTGTTGAGGGCCAGGAACGGTGTCAGGTCCTCCAGAAGCGGGCTGAGATACAGATCCTGGAACCGCTCGGGGATCCGGTTGGCCAAGGCCTGCGCCGGTTCGGTGTCGGGCAAGGTGCGGATGGCGTCCCGCCAGATCCCGATCGCCTCCCCGAAATCCTGACCGTGCCACATGATGTCGCCGACCCGCTCGATCAGCGAAAACTCCAGATCGTCGCCGCGCCAGGCGTAGCGCAGGGCGTCCATGCGGTCGGACGCCTCCATGGGCGTGATCACACCCCGGTCGAACAAGTTCATTTCCACCAGATCGGCTTCGGCCAAGGTTCGGTGCAGGTGGTCATGGCTAACGGTCAGCTGGCGCCAGATGCGGGCCGCCCGGTCGAAGTCGCCGGCCTGGCGGGCAATGCGGCCGCGCAGATAGCGGATCGCCGTCTTCTCCTCGACCTGTGGGCCGCTGGCCCGGGCCAGGATGTCCAGCACGGTCGCTGCGTCCTCATGGTTGCCCTCGTCCAGCAAGGCTTCGGCCACCCAGCGCACGATCCGGGTCAGGAACGGCTCGGGCAAGCCTTCCAGTAAGTCCCCCGCCTGGCGGAACTCGGCCCGCGCCAACTCCCAATCCTCGGCCTGGGCATGGGCGGCGGCCCGCCAGATCGCCGCATCCGGGATGTCGGCCAGCACCGGGTCGCGCAGATCGGTCAAGCCGCTCTCCAAATCCCCGGACATCACTGACGCGGCCGCGCGCAAAGCCAAGAAGTCCGGCCGCTCCTCGACGCCGGGGAACGCCTCCACCAACAGGTCCAGGATCCCCAGCGCTTCCTCGTAATGGCCGCGGGAGAAGTGGAACCGGGCGATCTCCAACCGCTTGGGGCCCGCCGCCTCGGGCGGGATCGCGATCAGCTCCATCTGCAGCATCTGGCGTCGGGCCTGGAAGGTGGCCGGGTTGCCTTGCCAGGATTCGATGTCGAACAGCGCCCTTCCGGCCTCCTCGGCGACCGGGGCCGCCTCGGGCTCGGGTTCCGGTTCGGGGAAATCGCCGCGATCGGACACCAACAGGCCCTCGGCGGCCGAAATCTCGGCGCCATCGGTGACCGCCCGCACCTCCAGCCCGGCCACCAGCGGCTGCACGACCACCCCCTGGGCGGTCCGGATCAGGCGCAACTGGGCAAAGCGGCGGTCATCGGACACGCCCCGGCCCGCCTGGGTGAACGGCACCACCACCAGGGCATCGCCCACGGCCGGGTCGGGCAGGCGCACCGGGCTCAAGGCACCGCCCCCCGGCAACAGCAGCCGGGGGCCGGTCGGAAAATCGGGCTGGTTGTCGACCCGGAACGGCGCGGGCGGCGGCTCGTCCCGGTCGGTGAAGGTGATTCGCCAAGCGGTGCCGTCCCGCGTCACTTGGGGGCGCCGGCGGGAGCCGGTCGGGAACCGGAGCGCGATGCCGCCGCGCACCCCCTCCAGCACCCGGCCGCCCGGCAAGGCCGGGCCGGCCTGGGCCAGCAGCGCCTGGCCGGACAGCAACGGCGCCCGGGAGGCGAACACAATGATCAGCCCGCCGCCCCGCTGTACCACGGCAAGCCCGGTCTCGGCCCCGGTATCGAACACCAGCTCGACCGGACCGGCCGCTTGCTGCTCGACCGCTGGCACCGGT
>CAYNRD010000200.1:0-5043 GCA_964399515.1 uncultured Mycobacteriaceae bacterium
GCACCCTCTCCTTCGGCCTGCTGGCCCACGGGCTGCTGGGCACCGGGCTGGCGGTGGTGATCGGCCGCAGCATCACCAAGCCGCTGGGCCGGATGACCCATGCGATGACCGATCTGGCCAGCGGGGATCTGGACGTGGCGATCCCGGCCGCCAGCCGGCGGGACGAGATCGGCCACATGGCCAGCGCCATGGAGGTGTTCAAGGCCAATGCCGCCGAAGCCCGGCGGGCCGAAGAGGCCCGGATCGATCAGGAGCGGCGCGCCAACGCCGAGCGGGTCGCGGCCCTGCGCGGCATGGCCACCACGGTGGATGACGAGGCGGTCAGCGTGGTCCGCCAGGTGACCGAGAACACGGAATCGATCACCGCCGACGCCGGCAAGATGCTGGAAGTGGTCAGCGAGGTGAAGGAAACCTCGTCCGACGTGGCCGCCGCCGCCCACCAGGCACTGGCCAATTCGGAGACCGTCGCCGCCTCCGCCTCGGAGCTGGAAGCCTCGATCGCGGAGATCGCCACCCAGGTGGGCGCCGCGTCCGACACCATCCAACAAGCCACCGGCGTAACCCGGGAGGCCAAGGCGGTCGTGGCTTCCCTGGCCGCCACCGCGGCCAAGGTGGGGGACGTCATCCAGTTGATCAGCGATGTGGCGGAACAAACCAACCTGTTGGCCCTGAACGCCACCATCGAGGCCGCGCGCGCCGGGGAGGCCGGCAAGGGCTTCGCCGTGGTGGCAAGCGAGGTCAAGAGCCTGGCCACCCAGACCCAAAGCTCGGCCACCCTGATCACCGACCATGTCCGGGAGATGCAGGTGATCGTCGAACAGGCGGTCCAGGGCATCGAATCGGTGACCACCACCATCGCCCATGTCGATGAGATCGGCGCCTCCATCGCCGACGCGGTGCGCCAGCAAAGCTCCGCGACCAACGAGATCGCCCGCAACATCAACGAATCGGCCGCCACGTCCCGCGATATCGCCGAGCGGATCAACACCGTCGCCAAGGTCTCGGAATCGGTGCGGTACCTGGCCATGGGGTTCCGGTCCCGGGCCGAGGGGCTGGTCGATGAGATCGGCGGCATCCGCACCCGGTTGAGTGCGGCGGTGCGCACCGCCGTGCCGGAGGCCGCCACGGACGAAGAGGGCCTTGACCCGTCGGCGACGGATGGCGCGCGCCGGGACGCGGCCTGACGGGCCGTTGACGGACATGTGTCCCGCGTGCGCCGGTCATGCGGGAAATTCACTTGAGATCAGGGTTGGTTTCCATCATACACGCCGTTCTTTCGGGACACGGTCGATGGAAAGGAGTCCGGCTGGCCGACCCGGGTCATCTACTGGTTGGGGAGGACGACGATGTCGCATGCTCACGCCCTCTTCCAATTGGGGATGGACTTGGATCGCGATTCAAGCACCGCCCAAACGGAAGTTGTTATCCCGTTCGAGGCCAAGGGCCAGACGGGCAAACAGGGGTCTAACCTGTCCGCTTCGGACGAACGGAAGGACCATTTCATCCAACGGGACGGGCGGGTGTTCGCCGGAACCCATTTGATCGTCGACCTGTGGGGTGCCACGGGCATTGATGATCTGGACCATGTCGACGCCACCCTGCGCCGCTGCGTGGAGGCGGCGGGGGCGACCCTTCTGCACATCCATCTGCACCACTTCACCCCCAATGACGGCATTTCGGGCGTGGCGGTGCTGGCGGAAAGCCACATCTCCATCCACACCTGGCCGGAATGCGGCTACGCCGCGCTGGACATCTTCATGTGCGGCGACAGCGCGCCGGAGAAGGCGGTCGAGGTCCTGAAACAGGCGTTCACGCCCGATCGGGTCGATGTGACCGAGCACATTCGGGGCGAGCATTGAGCGCTGCACCCGGCGGCGCACCGCAGGAGTTGGTACCCGGTGGGTTCTTCGGAGAGACGCTGTACCCGGCGTTCCGAATGACCTACCGGGTCGATGAGATCCTGCACGAAAGCCGCACCGACCATCAGCACCTGGCCCTGTTCCGGAACCAGACCTTTGGCCGGATTCTGGCGCTGGACGGCGTCATCCAGACGACCGAGCGGGATGAGTTCATTTACCATGAGCAACTGACCCATCTGCCGATCCTGGCCCATGGCGCGGTCCGGGACGTGCTGATCATCGGCGGCGGGGACGGCGGCACGTTGGAAGAGGTGCTGAAACACCCCGATATCGCGCGCGCGGTGATGGTGGAGATCGACGACGGGGTCGTGACCTTCTCCAAACAGTATCTGTCCTCGATCTGCCAGGGGGCCTTCGACGACCCGCGCACCGAGCTGGTCATCGCCGACGGGGCCGCCTATGTGCGGGAGACCGATCGACGGTTCGATCTGATCATCATCGATTCGACCGATCCGATCGGCCCCGGCAAGGTGCTGTTCGAGCACGCCTTCTATGAGGCCTGCGCCAAGATCCTGACCCCGCGCGGCATCCTGATCACCCAAGGCGGCAACCCGTTCGAAACCTCGGACACGATCAAGGCCACCCTGGCCAGCTTCCGCCGGCTGTTCGCCGATGCCCATGTGGCCCTGGCGACGGTGCCGACCTATCTGCTGGGGCCGATGGCGTTCGGCTGGGGGTGCCACGACCCCGGGGTGCGCGGCACCGATCCCGCCACCGTGGCGGCAAGGCTGGCGGCCACGGATTTGGGCCTGCGCTACTACACGCCGGACCTGCACCGGGCCGCCTTCGCCTGGCCGGGCTATCTGGCGGAAAAACTGGCCTGACCCCGCCCGAGGTCGAGCGGTCAGCCCAGGTCGCAGGCGTCGTTGATCAAGCGCATGGAGGCGGTGAAGCCGATCAGGCTGTAGGTATCGGTGGTCAAGGTGCCCCGGTTGGAGGTGCCGGTCACCACCATGGTGCGGCCCCGGCGCATGGCGTCGACCAATTCGGTCTCATCGTCCTCGGTGAAGGCCCAGGCGGTGTTCGCCTCGGTGAACAGGCGCCATTGCTGGTCGCTGATGGTGATCTCGGGCCGGCTGTCGGGCTGGTAGGTGTAGCCGGTGATCACCGAAATCACGTTGCGGGTCTGGTTGGCCGGCCGGTGGGTGACCTGGAAGAAGATGTCGCCCCGGTTGGTGTAGTTGCCCTCATCCCGTTCGGGGGTCGAGGTGATGAAGCACACCGTGCTGCCGTCTTCCTGATAGGTGAACGCCTCCCAGGCGCCGTTGACGCCCAGGGTGGTGATCTGGGTGTCTTGGGCCGGGGCCTGGGGCGCCCACAGGGCGAAGACCGCCGCCAGCGCAAGGGGCACACAGCGCGCGGGGGGCAAAAGACCGGCCAAAAGCGAAAGCGGGAAGCGGTGTGGTGCACTCACGGCGTCGGACCCTCGGTTGGCGAACATGATCACTACGGGCGGAGGTAGCGGAGCCAAGCGGTGCGGCGCAAGGCCCGCATGACCCACCCTGTCCGGTTTCGGAGAATGCCATCCGCAAGGGTGCATCCCGAACCGGGATCAGCGTACAAGACATTGCGGCGTTTTCAGGCCGCGCCTGTGCGAAGATCGTGAGCGGACATGCCGGCGACCGCGGGCCGAACAGAGGGGGCCGGACCGATCTCCGACCGGGATGAGCAAACACGCTGGCTGTGCGCCGTGGCCACGGACCGGGACCGGCCAGCCTTCGCGGCCCTGTTCGGCCACTTCGCGCCCCGGATCAAGACCTATCTGCGCCGGAAGGGGCTGTCGGCGCCGGTGGCCGAGGACTTGACCCAGGAGGTGATGGTGACCATCTGGCGCCGGGCGGAAACCTTCGACCCCGGCCAGTCCAACGCCAACACCTGGATCTTCACCATCGCCCGCAACAAGCGCATCGATCACCTGCGGCGGGAGATCAAGCCCGACCTGGACCCGAACGACCCGGCATTCGAGCCGTCCGGCACCGAAGATCCAAATGCCCGCGTCTTACGTATGGAGGATAGCGAGCGGTTAAGGGCGGCGTTGGGCGACTTGCCGGCCGAACAACAGGATTTGCTGCGGCGGGCCTATTACGACGACAAGGCCCACAGTGAGATCGCCGAGGAAACCGGATTGCCGCTGGGCACGGTGAAATCGCGGATCAGGCTGGCAACCGCGCGCCTGCGCAAGGTGCTGGCGGAGGAAGAGACGTGATTGGAAGTGGTCCGGGCATGCCGGAACTGGATGAGCCCTTGTTGATGGAATTCGCGGCCGGCTCGGCCTGCGATGCCGAAAGGCTGTTGGTGGCCTGCCATGCCACGGTCAATCCCCGGTGTCGGGCACGGATCCAGGACTTCGAAGCCCTGGGCGGCGCGCTGTTGGACGCGTTGGAGCCGTCGCCGCTGGATTCGGGCGCGCTCGATCGGGTCATGGCGCTGGTCGATGCCGCGCCGGACGCCGGCCCGGTGGCCGATTGCGACCCAGCGTCCAAAACCGACCCGGCACCGAATGCCGAGGATCTGTCCCGGGACCGCCATGGCGACGTGATCCTGCCCACGCCGTTGCGCGCGGTGCTGGGCGGCGGCGATGTCGGCCGGCTGGCCTGGGCGCCGGTGATGCGCGGGCTGGATGAGGTGGCGTTGCCGGTCTCTGGCGCGCGGGCCAAGCTGCTGCGCATCCAGGCCGGCGCGGCCATGCCGGTACACACCCATGTCGGGACCGAACATACGCTGGTGCTGGCCGGCAGCTTCTCCGATGGTGCCGAGACCTACGCCCGGGGGGATCTGTGTACGTCCGACCACAGCCACACCCACCGGCCCACCGCCGGGCCGGAGGAGGCGTGCATCTGCCTGGTGGTGATGGACGCGCCCGTACGGCTAACCGGGCCGATCGGCCGGTTCCTGAACCGGTTCGTCAAGTTCTGACCGCGCCCAGGCCGCCGCGCCCGTTGGCCGGTCAGTCCTCGTCGGGGTCGGCCGGCAGCGGGCCGCCCAGCGGCCCCTGTTTCGGCAGGGTCGGCACCCGGGCCAGATAGGATTTCAGCGAGCCGGCGCCGGGGTTGCTGACCGCCCCCGTTAAGGCGTGGCGCAGGGTCGCGTCGACATCCTGCCGGGCGAGAGCAAGCGGCTGAAG
>CAYNRD010000201.1:0-5040 GCA_964399515.1 uncultured Mycobacteriaceae bacterium
GGCCGGCTGATCAGCTGGGCGCTGACCGACCTGATGGCCGCCCATCCGGAAATCATCCTGGCCGGGGAGGACATCGGCAAGAAGGGCGGCGTCTATGGCGCCACGCTGAAGCTGCAGGATCGGTTCGGGGCGGCCCGGGTCATCGACACCCTGTTGGACGAGCAGGCGATCCTGGGCCTGGCGATTGGCCTGGCCCATAACGGATTCCTGCCGATCCCGGAAATCCAGTTCCTGGCCTATCTGCACAATGCCGAGGACCAGCTGCGCGGCGAGGCCGCGACCCTGAGCTTCTTTTCCCAAGGACGTTACACCAACCCGATGGTGGTGCGCATCGCCGGGCTGGGCTACCAGAAGGGCTTTGGCGGCCATTTCCACAACGACAACGCCATCGCCGTCCTGCGGGACATCCCGGGGCTGGTTGTGGCCTGCCCGTCCCGGGGCGATGACGCCGTGCACATGCTGCGGGAATGTGTCCGCCTGGCCCGGGAAGAGCAGCGGGTGGTGGTGATGCTGGAGCCGATCGCCCTGTACCCCATGCGGGATCTGCACGCCGACAAGGATGGCGGCTGGGCCCGCCCCTATCCCGACCCCGGCGGTGGCACGCCGGTCCGCTTCGGCCAGGTGGGCGTGTCCGGGGACGGCACCGACCTGGCCATCGTCACCTATGGCAATGGCGTCTACCTGTCCGAAAAGGCGCGGCCGACCCTGCGCGCGGCCGGCATCGATGCCCGGATATTGGATTTGCGGTGGCTTTCCCCCCTGCCGATGGGCAGTTTGATCGGGGCCTTGGCCGGGTGCGGCCGGATCCTGATCGTCGATGAATGCCGGGCCGCGGCGGGGCCGGCCGAGGGGCTGATCACCCTGCTGTCCGAACAGGCGCCGGACCTGCCCCGCCCCGTGCGGATCGCGGCCGATGACAGCTTCATCCCCCTGGGGCCGGCGGCGGTTTTGCCGCTGCCCAGCGTCGATGACATCCTAGAAAAGGCGAAACAGCTATGCCGGACGACAGCGTGAAGGCCCCAAGCCACCAGCACATCCTGACCCAAGCCGGGCTGGGACCGGACCCCCTGTCGGCGGGCGAATTCACCGTCACCACCCCGATCGACGGGTCGGTGATCGCCCGGCTGGCCCCTGATACCGGCGAAACCGCCCTGGCCGCCATCGGCCGCGCCCGGGCGGCGTTCGAGCAGTGGCGCACGGTCCCCGCCCCCCGGCGCGGGGAGCTGGTGCGCCTGATCGGGGAGGAGTTGCGGGCGTCCAAGGACAGCCTTGGGGCGCTGGTCAGCCTGGAAAGCGGCAAGATCCTGGCCGAAGGCCTGGGCGAGGTGCAGGAGATGATCGACATCTGCGACCTGGCGGTTGGACTGTCCCGCCAGCTGTACGGCCTGACCATCGCGTCCGAACGGCCCGGCCACGCCATGCGGGAGGTCTGGCACCCCATGGGGGTGTGCGGGATCATCACCGCGTTCAATTTTCCGGTGGCACCCTGGTCCTGGAACGCCGCCCTGGCCCTGGTCTGCGGCAACCCGACCCTGTGGAAACCGTCCGAGAAGACGCCGCTGACCGCCCTGGCCACCCAGGCGATCTGCGAACGGGCGATGGCGAAATTCGGGGACGCGCCGGCGGGGCTGATCCAGGTGCTGGTCGGCGGCCGGGAGGTGGGGACCGCACTGACCGAAAGCCGAGAGGTCGCCATCCTGTCGGCCACCGGCTCCACCCGCATGGGCCGCCAGGTGGGCGAGGCCGTGGCCCGACGCTTCGGCCGCTGCATCTTGGAGTTGGGTGGCAACAACGCCATGATCGTCGCTCCGTCGGCGGATCTGGAGATGGCGTTGCGGGCGATCGTGTTCTCGGCGGTCGGCACCGCCGGCCAGCGCTGCACCAGCCTGCGCCGGCTGATCGTGCATGAGGACATCCACGCGCGGCTGCTGGACCGGCTGAAGGCGGTCTATGCGGGCTTGCCGATCGGCGACCCGCTGCGCGACGGCACCTTGGTCGGCCCGCTGATTGACCTGGCCGCCTTCGAGCGCATGCAGGCCGCCATGGACCGGGCCACCACCGAGGGCGGCACGGTCACCGGCGGCGAGCGGGTCTTGGAAAACCAATACCCCGAGGCCTACTACGTCCGGCCGGCGATCGCGGAGATGCGCGCGCAGACCCCGATCATGATGTATGAGACCTTCGCGCCGCTGCTGTATGCCGTACCCTACACGGAGCTTGAGGACGCCATCGCCCTGCACAATGCCGTGCCCCAGGGGCTGTCCAGTTGCATCTTCTCCACCGACATCCGGGAATGCGAGACGTTCCTGTCCGCCGTCGGCTCCGATTGCGGCATCGCCAATGTCAATATCGGCCCGTCGGGTGCCGAGATCGGCGGCGCCTTAGGCGGCGAGAAGGAGACCGGCGGCGGCCGGGAATAGGGCTAGGCCGCCTGGGAAGGCTATATGCGCCGACAAACCGTGACCGTGAACTATTCCCGGGACCTGCCCTTGGCCCAGGGCATCCGGTTCGATCTTTGAGATCCCCCCAACGGGGCCAGCCCCTATTCCCGGCCGGTGAACCGGGGCGGGCGTTTTTCCAGGAAGGCCAGCACCCCCTCCCGATAATCGGCGCTGCGCCCGGCCCGGGCCTGGGTGTCTCGCTCATGGTCCAGTTGGGCGTCCAGGCTTTGGCTGGCCCCCCGGTGCAAGGCCTGCTTGGCCAGGCCCAGACCGAAGGTGGGCGCCTGGGCGAATCCCGTGACCAGGGCCTCGGCCTCCTCGGCCAGGTGCTCATCCTCGACCGCCCGCCAGATCATGCCCCAGGCTTCGGCCTGGTCGGCCGAGACCGGCTTGCCGGTCAGCACCAGCGCCTTGGCACGCGCCATGCCGACCAACCGCGGCAAAGTCCAGGTGCCGCCCGAATCCGGAATGATGCCGATCTTGGCGAAGGCCTGGATGAAGGTCGCCGACCGGGCGGCCAGCACAATGTCACAGGCCAGGGCCAGATTGGCGCCGGCCCCGGCGGCGGTGCCGTTGACAACGCAGACCACCGGCTTGGCCAGGTCCTGGATGGCACGGATGATCGGGTTGTACAGCCGCCCCAAACTGTCGCCCAGGTCGGGCGGGCCGTCCAGGCGCCGGGGGTCGCGGCCGGACAGGTCCTGGCCGGCGCAAAACGCCCGGCCCGCGCCGGTCAGCAGCACCGCCCGGCAGTCCGGCGTGCCCGCGTCGGCCAGGGCCGCCCGCAGGTCGATCAGCATGGCTTCGGTCAGCGCGTTCATCTTGCCCGGCCGGTTCAGGGTCAGGCGCAGGACGCCATCGCGCCGGTCTGAGATCAGGTCGGTCATTCTCACGGCTCCTTCGGATCGGCGGATCAACGGGCTTGGACGGGCGGCCGCCCGCGCCCGCGCATTCAGGCCCAAAACCCGGGCCACCTCAACATCGGCATCCAAGCGCACGCATTGCGCCTACGTCATCCGCGCCATACCAAAGAGACTTGGCGCACCACTTGCGCTTTTTCCGAGGTCTGTCATATATCCTTCACGGAAGTGACACGGGACTGACCCCTGGGTAAGGACGAGACGGAGATGGCGGTGTCTGTATGCGAACAGTTGGCTGAAACGGCCCAGCGCCCGCTGGAGCAACGGGCGGCCGCGCTGTGCCGGACCGCCCAGACGCTCAAGGAGCAGACCCTGATGCTGGAAGTGGCCGTCCATGGCGGCCGGCGGATCGAGCCGCCCTTCGGCGCGGCCCTGTCCGAGATGGATGAGATGATGGCGGCCCTGGCCCGGGATCAACGGCGGGGCATGCTGTCCGAGCGCCGGCTGGACGAGTATGAGCGGGTGCTGGTCAAGATCGGCGAGGTGATCCTGGACATCGCCCAGGCGGTGGAAGGCGCGCGCGGGCCGGGCGCCTGAGGCCCGGGACGGGCGCCGGTCAGCGCAGGGTGGCGCGGGCGCCGTTCCACGGTTGTGTGTCCCGCTGGTCACAATAGGTCCAAGCGCCCTGGAACCGCCCCTGACCGTCGAAATCGAAGCGCACCGTACCCCAATGGCGGCTTCCCGAAACGGATCGGGCGCAGGTCACCTCGCTCCAGGGTTGGACCCAAAAGCCCACGAACAGGCGCTCATCCCCCATCAGCCCGAACAGCTGGCCGTCGAAGTCCGAATACCGGCCGGTGACGACGCTGTTCACGGTGGTCAGCTGCAGGGGCCCGAAATCGGTCCGCCAGACGGTGGTTTCGGCCCACGCCGGCACGGCGGCCAGCACCAGACCCGCGGCCAAAATCACGGCCGCCAGGATCGGCCGGGCGATCATGGCGCCAGGGCCCGGTACAGGTCCGGGCGCCGGTCCCGGGCCTGGGTGGACAGCCCCGCCCCCGCGCCCGGTGCTGGCAGGTCGGCCAGTAGCAATTGCGGGTGGGCGTTGCCCGCCTGGGCGATGACGCCGCCATCCGGGCCGTAGACCACCGATTGGCCGGTGAAGACCATGCCGTTTTCCTCCCCCACCCAGTTGGCGTAGGCCACGGTCACGGCGTTCTCCAGCGCGCGCGCCCGCACCGAGATCTCAGGGACCAGGGTGTAGGGCATCATGTTGGCGGTCGGAACGCAAATCAGCTCGGCCCCCGCCAACGCCTGGCCCCGCACCACCTCGGCGAACTCCACGTCATAACAGATCAAAAGGCCCAAATGCAGGCCGCGCCATGGGGCGACCGGGCAGGCGTCGCCGGGCCGGAACCAGGACGCCTCCTCGGCCCCGAACAGATGGGTCTTGCGGTACAGCCGCGTTTGACCCCCATCCGCCGCCACCAGGGCGCAGCTGTTGTAGACCGCGTCGCCGTCCCGCTCGGGGAAGCCGTACAGGATGTCGATGCCGGCCTCGGCCGCGATCCGGGCCATGGCTTGGGCGCTGGCGCCCGCGGCCGGCTCCGCCTGGGCCGCGCCCCGCTCGGCGCCGATGTTGTAGCCGGTCAGGTACATCTCCGGCAGGACCAGCATCGCCGCCCCCGCACCGGCGGCCTGGCGCGCCAACCGGTCCGCCTGGGCCAGCGTGGCGGCGG
>CAYNRD010000202.1:0-5014 GCA_964399515.1 uncultured Mycobacteriaceae bacterium
AGCCGTCGGAATAGGACGGGCCGTAGAAGAAGTTGTAGGGGGCCGATTTGGAAGAGAGCGGCGCGTCGCCGGTCGGATCGGTCAAGGTGCCGGAATAGGAGGCGGACCAGTACGGGATCTTGTCCCGGCGGACGAAATCGACCAGCGCCTCGGTGTCGGCGGTGCCCCAGCCCTGCATGGCCACGATGTTGTCTTGGCTGACCATGCGCCGGTAGTTGGAGACCGCTTCGGGCGCCTGATAGGCGTAGTCCGTGGTCTCGAACAACAGCGGCTTGCCGTTAATGCCGCCATGGGTGTTGATGTACTGCATGGTGTCGTGGATCGAGCCGCCGAAGGACGCGCCGACATCGGAGGTCGGGCCGGTGTAATCGACGATGTGGCCGACGGGGATGCCGTCGGCGGCCAAGGCGGCCCCGGGGGCGGCCAGCGCCACGGCGGCGGTCATGGCCATCAGATGCGAACGGTACGACATACGGTTGTTCCTCCCTTTGGTGTTTTGACCCCGGGGGCCGGCTGCGCCGCCCCCCGATGCCGGTTGTGCCGCACCGGGCGGACCCACGACGGGGCCCGCTCAGTGCGAATACGGAAACAGACGGAAATACGCCTTGATCAGCTGCCAGCGGTGGGCAAGCCCGTTTGGCTCGAAGATCAAGAACAGGATGATCACGGCACCAATGGCCATGTTTTTCAAGAAGTTGATCGCGTCGTTCAGGCCCAGGAGCTGGTCGATCCACGACCCCGACAAGGCCCTGGCCGAGGCGTTCATGACCTCGGGCAGCAGCACCATGAACCCAGCCCCCAGCAGGGAGCCCATGATCGACCCCAGCCCGCCGATGATGATCATGGCCAAAAATTCGATCGAGAACAGGATGGTGAACTCCTCGATCGAAACGAAACCCAGGTAATGGGCGAAGATGGCGCCGCCGATGCCGGCATAGAAGCTGGAGATGCCGAAGCTGAGGATGCGGTAGTAGCTGAGGTTCAGCCCCATGATCTCGGCGGCCAGGTAATGGTCGCGCACCGCCACCAGGGCACGGCCGTCCCGGCTGCGCATCAGATTGGCGGCGAACAGGTACATGACGATGGCGTACAGGAACGCCACGTAAAAGTAGCTGTGCTCCCCGAACAGCTCCAGCCAGCCGCTCTCCGCGAACGGCCACCAGATCACCATGGGGTTGGTCAAGGCGCCCGCCACGCCGCCCGTGAACCAGGACGCGCGGGCGAAGAAATCCTGCATGATGAACTGGGCCGCCAGGGTGGCGATGGCCAGGTACAACCCCTTGATGCGGGCGGCGGGGATGCCGAAGATCAAGCCGACGCAGGCGGTCATCAGCCCGGCCAGCGGGATGGCGAAGAACACCGGTACGCCCATGCTGCTGTTCAGCCAGGCGGACGCGAAGGCGCCGAAGCCGAAGAACACCGCGTGGCCGACCGAGATCTGGCCCGTGAAGCCGACCAGGATGTTCAGGCCCAAGGCGGCGATGCCCAGATAGCATATCTGGATCAGCAGGTTGAGGCCGTACGCGTCCAGATAGAACGGCGAGAAGCCGATCACCACCAGGATCGCCACCGTCGACCACAAGCTGAACTTATCATCGAAGATGGTGGTGTCGGCCCGGTAGCTTTGGCGGAAATCTCCGCACGGGCGCATGTAGGCGGCGACCATCGGGGGGGACCCTTTCCTTCAAGCCGGGGCGGTCAGATGCGTTCGATATCGCGGGTCCCGAACAGCCCGTAGGGCTTGAACATCAGAATCGCGATCAGGACGTAGAACGGGGCGATCTGCTGCAGGTTGCCGAATTTCAGCCAGGTGACGTCCAGCAGGAACGCCACCCGTTCCAGCACGCCGATGATCAGCCCGCCGACCACGGCACCCACGATGCTGTCCAAACCACCAAGGATCACGGCCGGGAACACCTGGATGCCCACCGCCGCCAGGCCAGGCGACACCCCGTTGATCACGCCGGTGACCACGCCGGCCACCGCCGAGACCACCGCGGCGATCGCCCAGGACATGGCGAAGACGTGCTTGACGTTGACCCCCATGCTTTGGGCCGCCTGCTGGTCGAAGGCGGTGGCGCGCATGGCCAGGCCCTGTTTGGAGTATTTAAAGAACCAGGCGAACACGGCCATGATCACCAGGCTGATCGCCAGCGACCACAGGTAGATGGTCTGGATGCGCAGGCCGAACAGCTCGACGATCGGGGTTTCGAAGATCTGGGGATAGCTTTCCGGCACCACGCCGAAGATCCAACCCATCAGGGCCTGGAAGAACAAGGACAGGCCGATGGTGACCATGATGATCGAGATGATCGGCTCGCCGATCAGCGGCCGCAGCACCACGATCTGCAACAGCACACCAAACGCCCCCATGAACGCCAGCGTGATGAAGAAGCCGATAAAGAACGGCACCTGGAACTGCACCAACAGCCACCAGCACACCCAGGCGCCGACCAGCAGGAACTCGCCTTGCGCGAAATTGACCACCTGGGTGGCCTTGTAGATCAGCACGAAGGACATGGCGACGACGCCATACAGCGCGCCGACGATGATGCCGTTCAAGAGCAGGGTCGAGGCGAATTCGAAGGTCATCGGTCTCAGGCCGCCTTGCTGTCGTGGGTGGGGCCGGCGGGCGCCGCCGCCGCGGGCGCGGGGTCGGGTGCCGCCAGGCGTTCGACGGTCAGGGTGGTGCGCACCCGCTGGGAGCCGCCATCCTGGAACTGGATGACGGTGTCGATGGGGATGGTCTTGGCGTCGCTGTACAGCGTGTCGATGATCTCGCCGTACTTCTCACCGATCACGCCCCGCCGTACCTTTCGGGTCCGGGTCAACTCCCCGTCATCGGCGTCCAGTTCCTTGTACAGGAGGACGAATTTGCGGATCCGCTGGTGTTCGGGCAGGTGGCGGTTGACCTCCTCCACCTCGTCCCGGATCAGGGCCCGCACCTCGTCGCGGGCCGACAGGTCCGAATAGGTGGTAAAGGCGATGCGCTGTTTTTCCGCCCATTTCGACACGATCGAATAGCGGATGCAGATCATGCTGGCCAAGTAATCCCGGCCGGCGCCCAGCACGACACTTTCGGCGATATAGGTCGAGAACTTCAGCTTGTTCTCGATATATTGCGGGGAAAAGCGAATGCCCTGGGCGGTGGTCGCCAGATCCTTGACCCGGTCGATGACCACCAAATGACCCTGGGGGTTGAAATAGCCGGCATCGCCGGTGTGCATCCACCCCTCCTCGTCGAAGGTCTCCCGGGTCGCCTCCTCGTTCTTGAAGTATCCCGCCATCATGAACGGGTGGCGGGTGACGATCTCGCCCAGACCCTCGGCATCGGGGTTCTCGATCCGGCAATCCACGTCCCGGAACGGCACGCCCACGGTCTCGGGATCGATGCCGTCGCTGGTGTGCACGGTGTACGCCCCCAGAAGCTCGGTCTGGCCATAGAGCTGGCGCAAGGGCACGCCGAGCGCCGAGAAGAAATTGAAGGTATCGGGGCCCATGGCCGCCCCGCCGGTGGCGGCGCTGCGCAGCCGGGCGAAGCCCATCCGGTCCCGAAGCCAGCGGAACAGCAGGTATTCGGCGATCAGGCTGCGTTTGCCGGCCTTGAACGCACCTACCCCCATGGCCACGCAGCGGTTGAAGATCCACTGGTTCAGTCGGGAGCTTTCGAACACCCGTGCCCGGACATCGGCGGCCAGTTGCTCCCACGACCGGGGGGCCAGCAGCAGGAAGGTCGGCCCGATCTCCCGCAGGTCGTTGGTCTGGGTCTCCGGCTCTTCCACGAAATTGACCCGCAGGCGCGTTATCAGCCCTTCGGCCACGCAATAGATCTGCTCCATGATCCAGGGCAGCGGCAGGACCGAAACATATTCGTCCTGGTCGGTGCGGGGATCGACCTCCAGATAGCGCACGGTATGGCCGATCAGCGCCCCATGGGTCAGCATGGCCAGCTTGGGATTGGCGGTGGTGCCCGAGGTGGTGCACAGGATGCAGACATCGTCGGGCTGGGTCGCCGCCACCATGCCGTCGAAGCGCTCGGGGTGCTGGCCGTGCAGATCCTCGCCCCGATCGATCAAATCCTTGAGCGGCACCAGGCGCGGGTCGTCGTATTTGCGCATGCCGCGCGGGTCGGCGTACACGATGTGCCGGACAGTGGGGATGCGGTCTTCCAAGGACAGGAACTTGTCGACCTGCTCCTCATCCTCGGCGAAGATCAGGGTGGCGCCGGTATAGGTGATCAGATAGGCGACCTCCTCGGCCAGCGCGTCCCGGTAGATGCCCAGGCTCATGGCGCCCACCGTATGGGCGGCCAATTCCCCGAACACCCAAGCCGGCCGGTTGTCGCCGATCATGGCCACCACATGGTCCTTGCCGACGCCCATATCGGCCAGGGCCAGGGCCAGGTGCCGCACCTCATCCCGGTAGTCGGCCCAGGTGGTCGCCCGCCAGATGCCGAATTCCTTTTCCCGCATGGCAACCCCGGTGGGATGGGTGCGGGCGTTGTGGGCCAGCAGCTTGGGCAGGGTGTTGTGCTGGGTCAGGTCTGTGTCGGTCATCGCAGGCGTCCTCGCGTCGCGGGCGGGCCAGGGGCGGGGGTCACGCCGCGTCGGCGTCGGTGTCTTGGCCGAAATCCTCGCCCAGATAGGCGGTCTTGACCCGCTCGTTGGCCATCACCTCCTCGGGCAGGCCCTCGGCGATCTTGCGGCCGAAATCCAGCACCATCACCCGGTCGGAGATGTCCATCACCACGCCCATGTCATGCTCGATCATGCCCACGGTGATCCCCCACTCCTTGTTCAGGTCGATGACATAGCGGGCCATGTCCTCCTTCTCCTCCAGGTTCATGCCCGCCATGGGCTCGTCCAGCAGGATCAATTCCGGCTTCAGCGCCACGGCGCGGGCCAATTCCACCCGCTTGCGCAAGCCGTATGACAGGGTGCCGGCCTGGGCCTTGCGCACCTGCTGGATTTCCAGGAAGTCGATGACGTCTTCGACTGCGCGCCGGTGCTCGATT
>CAYNRD010000203.1:0-4977 GCA_964399515.1 uncultured Mycobacteriaceae bacterium
CCAGATCCTGAACCTGTTGCGCGACCTGCAGGACGCCTTGGGGCTCACCATGCTGTTCATCAGCCATGACCTGCCGGTGATCCGCCAGATGTGCGACCGGGTCGGGGTCATGAGGGGCGGACAGCTGCTGGAGGTGGCAGAGACCGAGACCCTGTTCCAGGCGCCGGCCCACGCCTATACCCAGCACCTGCTGTCCCTGATGCCGCGGTTCGACGGGCCGAAGGCGTGACCGTTCAGGCCCGGTCCAGGCCGTGGTCACGCCGGACCCGGCCTCGTGGTGCCGGCGGTCGCCCAAGACCCAGTGCTCACGGCCCCCCCTCCGTTCGCGATAACAAGGCACTGATGCTGTCCGTACCCCCCAGTACAGTTCGCGCACAGGCAGCATTGGCCGAAGCGGCAACGCCGTTCATCCGGTGCCGGACTTGGTCAGGGCCGCTTTCGCAGCCGCGCACTGTCAATCGGCATTCCTGATCCACATCATCGACGGGCATATTAGCATTCTCTGACACACAGCCCGGCATCTGGACCGGCGCGCGGGGTAACCGCGGCCCAGGCTTCGACTGTTCGTCAGCGCAATTGCTTGCGCCCCTGCTTTCAAATAATACCAATATAAAATTCTGAACTGCGAGATTTAAATAAAGTTTTATGGAAAATTATAGAAAATGGACTCAAGAAAACATTTGAAATTTTCTAAAACAAACCACTTGCCTGGCAAAACATCCCATACATAGGGTCCGGTCCATCGTGAAAATTCACGAAAACGAGAGCGGTTGTGAGCAGCAGCCGCGCCCGTTGATTTCGGCAACAAGCACAGAACGGCTTTCGTACCGTGCCCGGGTACCCCCTTGGGCGCGGGCCCCTTGATGCATGCGTGCGCCCAAGCGCACCCGGAAGGAGCCTTCAGCCATGACCGATCAAACCCTTTCCACCCCTATCCGTGCCTACAATATCGGCGGGCCAGCCGTGACCGTCGGCGGCATCGACTACGCGGCCGACACCGTCTCGAACGCGCGGGTCTTTTCCATCAACGGCGGAACAGAGATCACCGGCACCGACGCCGACGTGCTGTTCCGCACCGAAGCCTGGAGCCCGCCCGGCGATGGTGCGCTTGATTACGGGTTCGATCTGCCGAACGGGGATTACCGCATCGAACTGGACTTCGCGGACATCTTTAGCGGCACTTCGGACATCGGCAGCCGCGTCTTCGACGTCGTGCTGGAGGGCGAGACGGTCCTGGACGATTATGACATCGTCGCCGATGTCGGCTTCCGCACCGCGACCACCCAAAGCTTCACAGTCACGGTGACCGACGGGACCTTGAACCTGGACCTGGTTCACGAAGTCGAAAACCCCAAGCTTTCGGCCCTTCGGATCTTTGACTTGGGCGGGGGAGACCCGGCCCCCCAAGAGCCCGAAAACTCAGCACCGGTCCTGTTCGACGATCTGCGCTTCACCATCAATGAAGACACCGACCTGATGCTGACCGGCGCCCAAGTCGGCACCGACCCGGACGGCGATACGGTATTTGTCTTCAACGCCGGTGCTGCCGAGAACGGCACCACCGGGGCCTTGGGCGAAGGCTTCTTTTTCCAGTACACGCCCGATCCGGACTTCTTCGGCCAAGAGACCGTGGATGTGGTGTTCTGGGACCAGCAAGATCTGGAAAACACGGTGGCGGGGACCCTCACCATCGACGTGCTGCCGGTCAACGACCCGCCGGTGGCGCAAGCAGACACCGCCCAGACCGCCCACAACACACCGGTTACCCTGGACGTCCTGGCGAATGACAGCGACGTTGATGACAGCGCGCTTGCAATCGTACTGGACGGAGCCCCCGCCCAGGGCACCGTGACCGTGGTCGACGACCAGGTGGTCTACACACCGACCCCGGGCACCGCCGGTGAAGACAGCTTCACCTATCGCGCCCAAGACCCGTCCGGGGCGTTGAGCGCGTCCGTGCCGGTGGCGGTTACGGTGGCACCAGCCCCGGCGGATCCCGATCCGGCGGATCCCGATCCGGTGGATCCCGATCCGGTGGATCCCGATCCGACCGACCCGGCGGGCGGCAGCCAATACCTGGATGTCGCCTTTGCGTTCACCGACACCGATGAACAGATCCTGCCCCTGACCGACGGGCAAGAGATCCCGTTGGCCGCGTTCGATGGCCGGCCGGCCACCGTCTATGCGGTCCCCAGGCCAGGCGCACCCGCCATCACCACGGTGGTGCTGGATCTGCCTGGGATCGACAGCCAAACGGAGAGCATCTCCCCTTACGCTCTGTTTGGCGATACGGGCGGCGACTTCCGTCAGGGTGCGGTGTTTGAGGCCGGCGACTACGCCCTGACAGTGACGGTCAACGGCCCGAACGGTGTTTTGGAAACCGCCACCTACGACTTCACCGTCCTGGACACGGATGACCCGGTCGATCCTGTAGACCCGGTCGATCCGGTCGATCCGGAACCGGAGCCGGTGAACCAGGCGCCGGTTGCCAATGATGACAGTGCCAGCACCGGCCACGACACGGCAGTGGTCATTGACGTTTTGGCCAACGACACCGATGCGGAACCGGGTGCACTGACTGTCCGTCTGGAACAGCCACCCGCCCAGGGCACCGTCACCGTGGTGGCGGGCGGGGTGCAATACACCCCGAACCCGGGTACGAGCGGTTCGGACAGCTTCACCTATCGGGCCGTCGATGCGGACGGGGCCGAGAGTGCCGAGGCCCTGGTTGCGGTCGCCGTGGATGCGGCCCCTGTCGAGCAGCCGCCGGCGGAGCCCGCGGCCCCGCCGCAAGTCTCCGGCGAGTTGATGACCTGGCACAAGATCACGGTCGATTTTCAGTCCGACCAGGTGTTCACCGAACAGGCCGCCACCTTCCGGGATTACCGGTTGGACGTCACCTTCACCAACCAGGACACCGGCGAGAGCCTGGTGGTTCCTGGCTATTTCGCTGGCGACGGCGACGCCGCCAACACCAGTGCCACCGAGGGCACGGTTTGGCGCGCCAACTTCAATCCACCCTCCGACGGCACGTGGACCTACCAAGCGTCCTTCCGCACAGGGGATGACATCGCGGTCAGCCTGGACCCCAATGCCGGCACCGAGATCGGCTTCTCAGGCGGGTCGACCGGCAGCTTCGACGTCACGCCGACCGATAAGACCGGTGAGGATTTCCGCGCCAAGGGCATGATTTTGCATGATGAAGGCACCCACTACCTACAGCACCAGGGCGACGGGGACTACTTCATCCGGGGCGGGCCGGGCGTGCCGGAGAACTTCCTGGCCAATCCGGACATCGACGGCACCGGACACGGCCGGCACGATTGGGCGGAACACGCCAAGGACGCGGAGGCGGACGATCCGACCTGGGGTGACGGCAAGGGGGCCAACATCCTGGGTGCGATCAACTACCTGGCCGACCAGGACCAAAACACCATCTACATCGTCACCAATACTGCCAAGGGCGACGGTAAAGATGTCTGGCCGTGGGCTGTGACCGACACCCGCGACGTCAATGCCCCACAAAGCAACAGCGACGCCGAAAACGCTGAGATCTTCTCAACCTACGATGTGTCCAAGCTTGATCAGTGGGAGATCCTGTTCGATCACATGGACACCGAAGGCATCTACAAGAACATCCTGTTCCAGGAGACTGAGAACGATCAGGTGCTGGACGGCTGGACCGATGTGGACGGCAGCAGCCTGTCGGTCGAGCGGATGGTCTACCTGCGGGAGATGATCGCGCGCTACGGCCACAACAACGGCATCCAATGGAACCTGGGTGAGGAGAACACCAACACCAATCAGCAACGCCAGGACATGGCCAGCTATGTCAAGGCGGTCGATCCTTACGATCATCTGGTGGTGGTGCACAGCTATCCGAACCAACAAAATCAGGTGTACACACCGCTGTTGGGCTATGCCGACTTCGACGGCACCTCAATCCAGGGCAATGGCCCGCGCAGCACGGAAACATGGCGGGACGCGTCGGCCCAGGCCGGGGACCCCTGGGTATTGGGATGGGACGAGGATTCCGGCTCCAAGGCGATCATCGACCCCTACATCGATGACGAAAATTCCGCCAATCAGGCGGCGCTCCGCGCCGACCTGTGGGGCCATTTGGCCTATAACGGCTCGGGCGTGAATTGGTACATCAAGGGTTCGTCCGGCCACTCCTTCGACCAGAACATCGACGACTTCAACGGTTTTGAGGCGATGTGGGAGTGGACCGCCGCCGCGACCAACTTCTACAACACCCACATCCCGTTCTGGGCGATGACCGACAACAACGGCCTGACCCCGGACAAAAGCGATACCGTGATGGCGCTGGATGGCCAGTACTACGTCATCTACCGGGATTATGGCGACGCCACCCAGGTCTCCTTGAACCTGGCCGGGCAAGCCGGAGAAACCTTCGATGTCTTCTGGTACGATCCGCGCCACGGCGGGGCCTTGATCGACGGCGGTCAGGTCCAGGGCGGGGGCTTGGTCAGTCTGGGTGACGCGCCGGCCGACCAGGACAAGGATTGGGTGGTTTTCGTCCGCAACGCCGCCTTGCCCGGAAGCCCTGACAGCGTGCCCGCCCCCGACCCGCTCCCGGATCCGGAGGTCGAGCCCGCCGCGGAACCGGCCGAGGGGGAAAGCGCCTATCTGCGCATCAATCTGGTCGATACGGACACCGACGAAACCCTGCTTTTTGACCTGGCGTCGGGCGATACGGTCGACTACGGCCTGATCGCCGGGCGCAACGTCGCCCTTTATGCCGTGGCCGAAACCGGGGTTGCCGGCATCAATGCGGTCGAGATCTCCCATGACGGCCGGACCCAGCG
Source organism: uncultured Mycobacteriaceae bacterium (assembly GCA_964399515.1). GTDB lineage: Bacteria > Pseudomonadota > Alphaproteobacteria > DSM-16000 > Inquilinaceae > CAYNRD01. Next base: position 4,830 of record CAYNRD010000203.1, read on the forward strand.
GGAGGGCATACCCCCCTACGCCCAGTTCGGAGACACCAACGGGGATTTCAGTGGATCGGCCGCATTCGACGTCGGCACCGAGATCATCGGCTTCAAGACCTTCGGCTCGGGCAGCACGCTGTTGGAGGATTACACCCTGGACCTGCTG
>CAYNRD010000204.1:0-4974 GCA_964399515.1 uncultured Mycobacteriaceae bacterium
ACAAGGATACCCTGATCTTCACCTTGGTATCCGATCCGTCGAGCCTGCCGCATGACGGGGCGGAGTCCTAAGCTTACGGGACCGGGTAATTACGGAAAGGAGGGGGAGTCCCGTCCTTTCCGTAAGACCGCCACACCCTGGTCTTTCGAACACAAAAACAGATGTCATTGACACCTGATTCACGCGATCACGCCTTAAATGCCAGAGCGGATGCGGCATTCCTAAAGCTGTCAAACTGTCCCGATTTTCAATCAACGGGAGGCCCCCATGACAACGATTGTTTTGAAGAATAAAACCATCGAAGCACAGGCCCAATCTGCGCACTGCATAAAGCTTCGTATTTTGTTGTCGATGGGCTTTTTTCTGATCTTAATGTCAATCGGTTTGTATCCTGTTTCAATCGTTTCGGCTTTTGAGGTCTCGCCAGTCCGTCTGGAGTTTTCTCCCGACGGCAATTCGGCCCAAAACCTGCGGATCCGCAACACGCAAGCCGAGCCGATCGCCGTCGAGTTGTCCGTTTTCGAACGTCCAAGCTTCGCCGCGCCGAACGAGCAAACAGCGTCTGCCGCGGATGCGTTCATCATCACGCCGCCACAGCTGGTCCTCACGCCCGGGGGCGGGCAAGTGGTCCGTGTCCGTTGGATCGGCGGCCCCTTGCAGACCGAAAGCGCCTTCACCTTGGTGGTCAGGCAACTGCCAATTGATTTCAATCCAACCACGGATGACGGTGTCGCGATCAATGTGGCATTTGAGTATGAGGTGGCCACCTATGTGACGCCGCGCGGGGCGACCGCTGCGTTCGAGGCGACATTCGCGCAGCGAAGCCTGGATGCGGAGGGCAATGCGCGGTTGACGGTGGTCTTGGAGAACACCGGAAGCCGGCGCGGCTTCCTTGGCGACGGGTCCATTTCGGTCCAAACCACCTCCGGCCAAAGCTTTACCTTGGATGATGACGCCTTGGCGCCGTATCGGGGCGGTCTGCTGCTGTCGGGCGCGCGCACGCGACTGTCCTTTCCATGGCCAAGCGGCGTGTCGGGCGACGTCGCGTCCTTTTCGTCCGACTTGACGGCAAATCTGCTTTAGGGGGACCAGCATAGACCAAGGTGACGCCCAGGCAGGCGGTGCTGGGGATGGTTTGCCGGTGACGCGGTCTGGCCCCGCCAAAAAAACACCTGACCGGGTGCGTGGCCACGGGGCATCCAAGGGTTAACAAAGCTGCAAGCATTTTAAAAACAAGGGCAACTATTGCGATCGCAACGATTCTTAGCAGTGTTGCGGGGTAATGGAGTTGATGAATTTAGAAGCAGAACTTTCTAATGTACTTATTGGAAGCACTTAAAATACAGTTAGATCAAAATAATTCTTGTTAAAAACCGATTGACTTCCCAACACACCCTGGCATGGTATATCGAAAGACGGCCTACAACTGAGCCTGGGTGGGGTTTTGGCGAACACAACTTCATAACGATACCAACGGTCGCCGAAGTTGGCTTAAGTGTGGCTAGAACAAACCGGTTTTTCAGGACCTGTTAATGGCGGGTCCGACGGACAAGACGACAGGGCGCGCTTCGGTTGGCCGGACCGGCGATCTGACATGTTCGGTGCGTGAGCGCTCGGCCCACGGTCCAAAACGAACCGTAAACGATGCCTGGCAACTGGGTGACGGGGACCATGTCTGAAAAAACACAAACCGGCGAAACCAACCCGACGGCCACCGTCGTGCGAACACCCTGTGGCTACGATCCGCGACTACAGGGGCGCAATCTTCCGCCCGTATCCACGTTACACACAAACGTTTTGGCTCTCGCCGACAGTAAATTATCTTCCACGACCGCGGCCAGAGGCGTCAAGCCGGGTGTCACCGACCGCGGCAAAATGGTGCAGTCAGTGACGTCCGATGCGGAAGGCCAAGGTGAGCGCGGCGTCCGACCCTTATGTATCGCCAATCACTCCACCGTTTTTCGAAGCGGGCTCGCGTCGATTTTTCGCGATCTCCCCGCCGTCGGACCGATCACGGAGTGTGACCGGCTATCCAAACTGTATGACGTCTTGCGCGCCGGCGGCCCGATGGTGGTCTGCTTGGATGTGGAATTCGGCGGTCAAGACGTCACCGAGACCGTCGGGCAGGTGATCGCGATCGCGCCCTGCACGGAAATCATACTGTTCACCAGCCACGCCACCGAGGACTTGCAGGGCTTGGTCCTGCGCAACTTGGTTCGCGGCGTGATCCTGAAGGACAGCCCGTTGGCTGAGCTGACCAGCGCCTTGTCCCTGATCGTCGCCAGCGACCGGTTTCGGGTGTTCCCGGATCAGGGAGCCGAGCCCCCCTTGGGGCCAGCCACCATGGTGCATCCAGGCGAGCCCGCGCCCACCGCTCGGCTGTCCCGACAGGACCCCGGCGCGGCCGTCCCGGTTGCGGATGGCAGGGCGATGCACCCGCCGGCCTGCGCCCCAAGCGACCTGCTGATCGAACGGCAACGCACCGTCTTGGGCCTGCTGGCGCAAGGCTTGTCCAACAAGGAGATCGCCAACCAATTGAATCTGGTCGAGAACACGGTGAAGATCCATGTGCGGGAGATCATCCGGGCCCTGCGGGTGCGCAACCGCACCCAGGCGGCGCTAGTCGCCCATGGCTATCTGAAGGACCGTTGATCGCCCCCCACCCCGCGTGTGGGGCTGCGGACCCCTGGCCAGGGGAGCGTGCGTTGGCGGTCCTGGAACCGGAGGAGCGTCGGCGATGACCGCCACCTTGATGCATGCGCCGCGCACCTGTTCCTTGGCGGTCCGCTTCGCGGCCGCCGAGGGGCGGGTGCCGTTGGCCGTCGAGCCGCTGGCCTTGCGCACCAAGCGGTTTGAGCGGGGCGGGTCGCTGTTCGATGTCCATCCGCTGGGGCAGGTCTCCGTGCTGCGGTTGCCTTCGGGGGAGATCCTCACCGAGACATCGGCGGTGCTGATGTGGGTTCAGGCCCAGTCGCCGCACCCGGCGTTCCGGCGCGGCCCCGACGATCCGGACTATTACCAGATGCTGCGATGGATTGGGTTTTGCGCCACCGAACTGCACAAGCAGATCTTCCGGATCGTGTTCTACCCCGAAGCGACCGAGCCGGTTAAGGACCGGTTCCGGGATCTTGCCCCCCAGCGCTTTGCGCTGTTGGACCGGCATTTGGCCAACCGGCCGTTTCTGCTGGGCGACGGGGTCTCGGCGGCCGATGCCTATCTGGCGTGGGTGCTGGCGCTCGCGCCGGACGCGGGCCTCGACACCACGCCCTTCCCCCATCTGAGCGCCTACCGAGCACGGGTCTTGGCGCGTCCCGCGATCAATGCCCTGGTCCAGGCCGAGTTCCCAACGGCCGCGCGATAACGCGCCGCCCCGCGACCCCCGAGGGTCGCGACCCGATCGCGGGTTCGGGCGATGTGCGTTAGCCGGGGTTTGGCTCCGTGATCGTGCCCGTCCAAATCAAAAAGGGGCTGCCACTGGCAGCCCGCCCAAATCAAAAGGGGCTGCCACTGGCAGCCCCCCGTGAGATCGGCGCCCGGCCGGTCTCGGTCATTGCTGCCCGGCGAAGGACCGCGAACGTCCTCGGCGGCGCGGGGCCCGGCGGGCTGCTTCAATGAGGGCCGGGCATTGCTGCCCGGCGAAGGAGGTCTGGTTGTAACCATCGGACTCCGCAAGCGAAATCCGGCCGATTTCGAGCGCGACGCCGGAACTGAGGCGTTTTGCCCGGTTGCGCATGATAATGACACCAAACTTGTCCAAAACCCGTTGTTATCTGGTCGAAATCCCGGATTCGAGCGCGGCCCGGGATTTCAGGGGTACTGCGGCTCTCGAACGCACACGGCAGGGGCCGACGCGTGCTCGGGCGACGTCATACGATCATGGCTTGGCGGATCCCGGATGTGAAGGGCTTGCCCAGGCTTTCCGACCGTAGGTCGATTTGGTCGGCCGGTCCCAGGTCCAGGATCAGGACATGGTCCTCGCCCCGGGCGATCTCACGATCGAGCCGGGCGCCGAGGGCGGCACGGCGCCGGGCGGTCAGCCGGCATGGGAACACGGGCAGTTGCAGCCAGCGTCCATAGCTGTCCATGGTGATGGGAGCCCAACAAACGGGCTCACGGCGGCCGCACTGCGTCACGGGTGTAGGTCCATTGCCATGAACGCGATAGGATCGCTAAAACAAAACTGTCGCCCAGACAATTCGGCACAATATTTGCGGTTTTTCGTGAAATCCATGGACAGTAGAGAGACGTTTCATGCCATCGGTATCCGTCGTTATCCGCTGCTTTAACGAAGCGGAGCATATCGGGCGTCTGCTGGTGGGGTTAGCGCGACAATCGCTGGACGATATCGAAATCGTGGTCGTCGATTCAGGGTCCACGGACGGAACCGTTGACATCGTCCGGCATTTTCCCACGAAGCTACTCTCCATAGACCCCAGCGAGTTTTCCTTCGGACGAGCGCTGAACATAGGGTGTGCGGCCGCGACCGCCGATATCATCGTGATCGCCAGTGCCCATGTCTATCCAACGCACGACGACTGGCTGGCACGCATGATTGCACCGTTTTCCGACCCGGCGGTGGCTGTCGTGTATGGTGGTCAGATCGGGGACCATCGCACGCGATATTCCGAGCACCGATTGTTCAAGAAGTGGTTTCCCGAGACATCCGATACGAACCAAACCCATCCATTCTGCAACAACGCCAATGCCGCGATACGGCGCCAACAGTGGCAGCAGCGACCCTATGACGAAAGCCTAACCGGATTGGAAGACCTGGACTGGGCTCGTTGGGCCTTGGGCAAGGGTCACAAAATCGTCTATGACGCGGACGCCGTGATTGTTCATGTCCATAATGAGACACCGTCGCGTGTCTTTAACCGGTACAAGCGAGAAGCCATGGCCATGCGTCGGATCGTACCCGACGCACGGTTCTGTGTCCTGGACTGTCTTCGTCTTATGACCGGGAACATCTTAAGT
>CAYNRD010000205.1:0-4968 GCA_964399515.1 uncultured Mycobacteriaceae bacterium
GGATGGGGGTCCGGGCCGGCGTGCGCAACGCCCTCAATCAGGAAATCGGGTTGCCCGGCGGGTTGATCGGGGGCATCCCGGAAGCGCCGATCACAGGCTTCTTTTCGGTGCATATGAGGCTGTGACCGGTGGGTGCCGTGGTGACCACGTCTTTGGTTTTGATCACCACGTTGGCCACGCTCTGGCTGTGCACGGTGCGGCCCGGGCGGCCTGGCTGGCGACTGGTTGAAACCTCAATGCTTGGCGGGGCCGGCATGCCGTGGCGGGCGCGGCCGATCGGCTTCGGTTGGGCTGTCCTGATCCCCTGCCTGGTGGTGTGGGTGTTGGCCCACGGGCCGGAAATCGGCATCGCGCTGTGGCTGGGGCTGACCATGGCCACGGGCGGGCTGGCGGTGTTGCTGACCCCATGGATGCCCAGGTTGGTCGCCGCCTGCATGACCGGTTTGCAGGCGTTGGGACGGCGGCCGGTGCCCGGGCCGGAGGCGCCCGTTCCCGCCGCCAAGACCGCCGGCCGCGCCCAGTGGATCACCGCCTGGTTGTTAAGCCCGTTCGCGGCCACCGCCACGGCCACCGCCATCGCCACCTTCGCGCCGATCGACCGGGTGCACGCGATTTTCCTGGGCGGCCTGCCCCTGCCGATCTTCTGGGCCGGGCTGGTCCTCTGGGCGCTGATGGCGCGGCGCCTGCTGTGGCCCCTGGCCACCATGCTGGCCGTCACCGGGGTAACGGGAGCCCTGGTCTGGGCGCGGGTGATCGGGTATCTCTAGTGCGAGTGCGACCCATTCTTAACACGGGCATTCCGAACACGGGGCGGCCCCACCATGCAGCAACACACCCTGACCCGGTTTTACGACATTCATTCCTGGACCGGCCTGGTCATGGGGCTGTTTCTGTTCGCGATCTGCTTTTCGGGCACGGTGGCGCTGTTCTACCATGAGATGAAACCGTGGGAGGCGCCCGATCATCGGCTGCCGATCACGGACACGCCACCACCGATCGACGCGCTGCTGGCCGATGCCATCGCCCGGTCCGGCGGCGATGTGGAGCCGGCCATCACCATCCGCCTGCCGGAGGCGTATGAGCCGGGCGTGCGGATCTTTCTGGAAACCGAAGGGCCCGCCGGCGGCCACGTCCACCACGATCACCTGTACGATCCGGCGACCGGGGACCATCTGGGCGCTCCGGCGGAGGGGGCCGGACGGTTCCTGCTTCGGCTGCACACGGATTTGCACCTGCCGTCCCCCTGGGGGCGCTATATCGTCGGTATCGCCGGCGTGATCTTTTTGGTCTCGGTTGTCTCCGGGGTGATGCTGCACCGCAAGATTCTGAAGAATCTGCTGGTGTTCCGGAACGACCGCTCCGTGCGTCTGGCCTGGACCGACACCCACAACGTGCTGGGGGTCTGGGGTTTGCCCTTCCACATCATGATCGCGTTCACCGGGGTGTTTCTGGGGCTGGCCGGGCTGTTCCTGTCGATCGTGGCGGTGGCCAGCTTCGGCGGCGACCGGGACCTGGCGATCGAAACCCTGGCCGGTGTTCCGGCCCACGCCCAGGACCGGCCGGCGGCCATGGCCAGCCTGGATGCCGTCCTGGCCGACGCCCGACAGCGGCAGCCCGACGGGACGCCGACGGTTGTTCGCCTGTTGCATTGGGGCGACGCCGGGGCAGAGGCCCATGTGTTCATGGAGCGGTACCGGAGCCTGGATCTGGTGACCGAGCACCGCTACCGGCTGGCCGAGGGCACCTGGCGGGAGAGCTGGTCCCTGGGGCAAACGCCCGGCGGCCGCATCTACACCACCTTCGATCCCCTGCATTACGGCACCTATGCCGGCTATGGCTGGGGTGGGGTGGCGCTGAAATGGCTGTATGCTGTCTTGGGCTTGGCTTGCAGCGTCCTGGTGGCCACCGGGCTGATGATCTGGATCGAGCGGCGGCGCCAGCGCGCGCCGGGCAGCCACCGGGTGGTCTCGGCCCTGGTGGTGGGCGGCACGGCCGGCATGGCGGTGGCCACGGCGGCGGCCTTGGCCCTGCATCACCCGCTGGCGGAGGCCGGCTCCCGGGTGGTGATCATCGGCTGGGCCTATTTCGGGACCTGGGCCGGTGCGGCCCTGTACGCCGTGGCCCGGGCCGATGATTACCGGGTTCTGCGGCAGTTGTTCGCCCTGACCGGTGCCTTGCTGGCGATCGCACCCGTGACCCATATCGCGGCCACGGGCGGCGGCTATCCCATGGCCATCGGGCCCGGGAGCACGGCGGCGGTCGCCATGGATCTGGCCTTGGCCGGCCTGGCGGCGGCGGTGTTCTGGGCGCGGGCCCATCTGCCGCGCGGCCGGCCCGCCCCGACCCCGGCGCGCGACACCGGCCTACCCGAACCGGCCAGCCCGGCGGAATGACGGCGGGCGTCCGCGCCCGCCCATTGATCGGTCCCGCCCATTGACAGTATGCCTGGCCCCATTGGGGGGGCCGGCCTCAGGGACGGCCACAATTCTGTCTTGGGGGACCAGATGCAAGAGATCACCACCGACGTCGCGATCATCGGCGCGGGCACGTCCGGCATGGGCGCCGCCCGGGCGGCGCAGAAATATCCGGGTGTGTCGATCGTGATGATCGAGGGCGACCGGTACGGCACCACCTGCGCCCGGGTCGGCTGCATGCCGTCCAAGCTGCTGATCGCGGCCGCCGAGGCCAAGCACGGCGCCGACCATGCCGACCCATTCGGCATCCGGGTGGCGGCCAGCGCCGTCGACGGCAAGGCGGTGATGGCCCGGGTCCGGGCCGAACGGGACCGATTCGTGGGGTTCGTGCTGCAGTCGGTCGAGGAGGATTTTCCCACCGTCACCAAGGTCAAGGGCATGGCCCGGTTCACAGGGCCGAACACCCTGCAAGTCGATGATCATACCGTCATCCAGGCCGGCCGAATCGTAATCGCCACCGGCTCCACGCCCGCGGTGCCGCCGCCCTGGCGGGACGCGGTCGGCGACCGGGTGATCGTCAATGACGACGTGTTCGATTGGGATGACTTGCCGGACAGCGTGGTGGCCTTTGGCGGCGGCGTGATCGGCCTGGAACTGGCCCAGGCCCTGCACCGCCTGGGCGTTCGGGTCCGGCTGTTCGGCAAGGGCGGCCTCGTGGGGCCCTTGACCGACCCCGCGGTCAGACAGGCGGCCTGTGAGATCATGACCCAGGAACTGCCGTTCCTGCCCGATGGCGAGGTCACCGACATCTCGCGGGACGGCGACGCGGTGGTGGTGCGCTTTATCGACACCGACGGCACCGAGAAGATCGAGCGGTTCCAGTATCTGCTGGCCGCCACCGGCCGGCGCCCCAACCTGGCCAGCCTGGATTTGGGTAAGGCCGGCATCACGGTCAACGAGCGCGGCCTGCCCGCCTTCGACCCCTACAGCATGCAGATCGAGGACAAGCCGGTGTTCATCGCGGGCGATGTCAACGGGGCCGTGCCGTTGCTGCACGAGGCGGCCGACGAGGGCAAGATCGCCGGCGACAACGCCGCCCGCTATCCCGATGTGCGGGTGCGGCCGCGCCGGGCCGGACTGTCGGTGGTGTTCTCCGACCCGCAGATCGCCATGGCGGGCCTGACCCTTCGGGAGATCGAGGAACGCGGCGTTTCCTACGCAACTGGCCAGGTGGACTTTTCCGGCCAGGGCCGGGCCCGGGTCATGCTGAAGAACAAGGGGCTGTTGCGGGTTTACGGGGAGCGGGAGACCGGCCGGTTCCTGGGCGCCGAGATGATCGGCCCCGCCGCCGAGCACATCGCGCATCTGCTGGCCTGGTCGGCCCAGGCCAATCTGTCGGTCCAGGCAATGCTGGACAGCCCGTTTTATCACCCGGTGATCGAAGAAGGCCTGCGCTCGGCCTTGCGCGACCTGAACCGGAACCTGCGCATGGGCCCGGTGCCGGTCGAGATGTGCCTGGACTGTGGCCCGGGCGGCTGACCGGCCCGGTTACAGATGGTCGATCCAGGTTTTGACGGAGACCCGCAAAACCTGGATCGCGCCTCGCCTAACCTTAGGCGACCTGCAGATTGACCGCGGAGGTCTTGCCCTTGCGCTTGTCCATCTGCAGTTCGAAGGACAGTTTCTGGCCTTCGTTCAGGCCGCGCAGGCCGGCCCGCTCGACAGCGCTGATGTGCACGAACACATCCTGGCCGCCGTCATCGGGGCAAATGAAGCCATAGCCCTTGGTGCCGTTGAACCATTTCACAGCTCCAGTCTTCATGGATCCTTCTCCTTCTTCCATAACCTTGCCTTTCAGTCTTAGAGGGGTTTGGGGGGGAAACCGGGGTGCCCACGGGTGGGGCCCTCCGGTGTTACGGGGCCAGCACGCGGTCGCGGCCGTCCCGGTCACCGTCCTGGCTGCGCTGGCGGGTCCGGGCCCGGCGCGGGCGGCGCGCGCCCGGTTTCTGGGCTTGGGGGCGGCCGGCGGGCGTTCTGGGTGCCGGCTGCGCCGGCACAAGGCCGCCACCGCCCAAATCGATGCCGGTCAGCTTTTCGATCGCCCGCAGTTGCGGGCGCTCTTCGGGCGTGCAGAAGCTGATCGCCGCCCCGCTGCGCCCGGCCCGGGCCGTGCGGCCGATCCGGTGCACATAGACCTCCGGGGTGAGCGGCAGGTCGAAATTGACCACATGGCTGACATCGTCAATGTCCAGGCCCCGGGCGGCGATGTCGGTCGCGACCAGGATCGCGAGCTTGCCGGCCTTGAAGCCCAGGATGGCGCGGTCCCGCTGGCCTTGGGAGCGGTCGCCATGGATGGCGTCGGCCTTCAGCCCGGCCTTGACCAGATGGCGGGCCACCCGGTCGGCGCCGCGCTTGGTGCGGGTGAACACGATCGCCTGGCCGACCTCCGTGGCCGACAGCACATCGACCAGCCGGTCCCGCTTGTCCTCGGCCGCGACCGGCAGCACCGATTGGTCGATCCGCTCGATCGGCGTGGACTGAGGCGCCACCGACA
>CAYNRD010000206.1:0-4939 GCA_964399515.1 uncultured Mycobacteriaceae bacterium
GGGCTGCGTGGCCCGGGCACCGCGCTGGGCGATCGCCCACAAGCTGTCCGCCGAACAGGCTGAAACGGTGCGGGAACGTATCACCATCCAGGTCGGCCGCACCGGGGCGTTGACCCCGGTCGCCAATCTGGCCCCCGTGATGGTCGGCGGTGCGACGGTCAGCCGGGCGACCCTGCACAACGCCGATGAGATCGCCCGCAAGGACGTGCGGGAGGGCGATCGGGTCGTCATTCAGCGCGCCGGTGACGTCATCCCCCAGGTGGTGCGGGTGATCGACAGCGCCCGGCCGCCCGACAGCGTGCCGTTCCAATTCCCCGGGACCTGCCCCTGCCCGCTCGCCACCCCGGCGGTGCGCGAACCGGGGGAGGCGGTGACCCGCTGTTCGGGGGAATTCGCCTGCCCGCACCAGAAGCTGGAGCGGCTGAAACACTTCGTCTCCCGCGATGCGTTCGACATCGAAGGGCTTGGTGCCAAGCAGGTGGAATACTTCCTGGCCGAGGGGGCCATCGACCGGCCCGGGGACATTTTCCGGCTGGCCGACTGGAACATGGCGCAACAGCTGAACCCGTTGCAAAAGCGGAAGGGTTGGGGGGACCAGTCGGTCGCGAACCTGTTCGCCGCGATTGAGGCTCGTCGGACCATTCCGCTCGACCGGCTGATCTTCGCGCTCGGCGTCCGCCAGGTCGGCCAGGCGACCGCCAAGCTGCTGGCCCGAAATTTCGGGGCACTGCACGCCCTGCGGGAGGCGGCGCAACACGCCGCCGCCGAACGCGCAGCCCAGCCAGAGGAGATGAAAAAGCCGGAGAAGATCGGCCCCGCCTTCGAAGGGTTCTGTGCCATCGAAGGCATCGGCCTGAACATGGCCGACGACATCGCCCGCTTCTTCGCCGAACCCCACAACGCCGAGATCCTGGACGACCTGACCGCGCTGTTGACCATCGAACCGCCCCCGGCCCAGACGGCCACCGCCAGCCCGATCGCCGGCAAGACCGTGGTGTTCACCGGCACGCTCGAGACCATGGGCCGCGCCGAGGCCAAGGCCAAGGCCGAATCCCTCGGCGCCAAGGTCGCCGGCTCCGTCTCCAAGAAAACCGATTACGTGGTGGCGGGCGCCAACGCCGGCTCCAAGGCCAAGAAGGCAGCGGAGTTGGGCGTGACGATCCTGACCGAGGCGGAGTGGCGGGACTTTTCCGGCACCTGATCTCTCCGGCCGTCCCGGGATGTATGGGAAAATCCCATACATCCTGAGCATGTCAGGGAGTAGCGATGCTTAGAGGGGCGCGCAGGCGGTTTGGAGCCAGTGCCGGTCGGTGTCGGTCAGGTCTTGATTGGCCAGTTCGGCCAACACCCGGGCGTGGTAGGTGTCGATCCAGGCGCGTTCGGCGGCGGTGAGCAGGTCGGGGTCGATCAGGTGGCGGCAGAACGGCACCAAGGTTAGCGTTTCGAAGCCGAAATAGCCGCCGGCAGCGGCCGGATCCTGGGGGTCCGGGACCAGATCGGCCACGGGGCGCACAACGACCAGGTTTTCGATGCGGATCCCATAATGACCCGGACGGTAATAGCCGGGCTCGTTGGACAGGATCATGCCCGGCTCCAGGGCCACGGTGCTGGCGGTCTTGGCGATCCGCTGCGGGCCCTCATGCACGCCCAGATAGCTGCCGACGCCATGGCCGGTGCCGTGGTCGTAATCCAGCCCGTCTGCCCACAGGAACTGGCGCGCCAGCACATCCAGCTGGCTGCCGGTGGTCCCCTTGGGGAACCGGGCGCGGCTGAGGGCGATATGGCCCTTCAGCACCAGGGTCGCCTGGCGGCGCATCTGGGCGGTCGCCCCGCCGACCGCTATGGTGCGGGTGACATCGGTGGTGCCGTCCGGGTACTGGCCGCCCGAATCGAGTAAGAACAGGCCGCCCGGCGCCAACGGCCGGTCGGTCTGGGCCGTGACCCGGTAATGGACGATGGCCCCGTTCGGCCCGGCGCCGGCGATGGTCGGGAAGCTGTCGCCGCGGAAGTCCGGATGACGGGCGCGGGACGCCCGCAGGGCATCGACCGCCTGCAGTTCGGAGACGGTCTCGCCCGCGTCCAGGCGGCCGTCCAGCCAGGCCAGGAACCGGACCAGCGCCGCCCCGTCCCGCCGGTGGGCGGCCCGGGCGCCCGCCAATTCCGCTTCGGTCTTCCGGGCGCGCGGCAACGCACACGGGTCGGCGCGCTGGACGATCTTGGCGCCCGCCTGGCTCAGCCTGTGGTGGATCCAGGCGCAGGCGGTGTGGGGGTCCAGGCTGACCGCCCGCTTGGCGGTGCCAAGGCCGGCCAGAGCGGGCTCGAACGCCGCCACCGGCTCGACCGTGACCCGGTCACCCAGATGGGCGCGCACGGTGTCATCCACCTTGGCTGGATCTATGAACAGCCTGGCGGACCCGTCGGACACCAGGATCAGAAAGCCCAACGCCAAGGGGGTGTAGGGCACGTCGCCACCGCGGATGTTCAGCAGCCAGGCGATGCTTTCGCCCGTGTTCAGCACCACGGCATCGCAGTCCGCCTGGGCCAGATCCTCGGCGATCAGGGCCCGTTTCTCCGCCGCCGCGCGGCCGGCCAGCGCGTCCGGATGGGGCACCACCGGCGCCGCCGGTGCCGGCGGCCGGTCCGGCCACAGGGCGTCGATCGGGTTGGCGTCGACCGCGACCAACTCGATGCCGTGCTTGTCCAGCCGCTTGCGCAGGCGCTCCACCCACGGGATCGGGTGCAGCCAGGGATCATAGCCCAGCTTGGCGCCCCGCCCGACATGGCCGGGAATCCACTCACCCGGCGGGGTGTCGGTCAGGTGCTGGGGCTGGATGCGGGCGGTGTCGACCTGGTCGTGGACCTGCAGGGTGTAGCGGCCATCCACGAAGATCGCCGCCGCGTCCATCAACACCACCGCCAAGCCAGCCGAGCCGTTGAAGCCGGTCAGCCATTCCAGCCGTTCGGCGCCCGGCGGCAGGTATTCGCCCTGGTGGGCGTCGGCGCGCGGCAGGATAAACCCGTCCAGGCCGCTCAGGCGCAATTGCCCGCGCAAGCCGTCCAAACGATCGCTGGGGGCTGGGAAAGCGGCGGCTGCCAACACGGGCCGAGACTCCTTACAATGGGCCGGGTGCGTCCGGCCGGTCGGGGCGGCGGGCGGCACGCGGTCGGGCGTCGTCGGGGGCGGCGAACCCTGCTCCCGGGGCCGATGGGGCCGCAAGGGCTTGGGTCAATTCTGACCGTGGCGTGTGGTTTTTTTCAAAACCAAGGTCGGCCAACGGCCCCGCACCACCCGGCCGGTCAGGTGCAGGCCCTGGGCCCGATGGGCCGCCAGCACCTGGCGTTCCTGGTGCTCCAGCAGGCCGGACAGGATCGCGTGGCCGCCCGGGGCCAGATGGCGAGCCAGGGCCGGCGCCATGGCGCTGAGCGGGCCGGCCAGGATGTTGGAGACGATCAGGCCGTAGGGGCCGGCCTTGGCCACCGCCGCCGGCCGGTAGCCGTCACCCGCGCGGACGGTGACGCGCCCCGCCAGGCGATTGACCCGGGCATTGACCCTGGCCACCCGCGCGCTTTCGGCGTCCAGGTCACACGCCAGCACCCGAACACCCCCCGGCAGGCGCAGCGCCGCCGCCATGGCCAGGATGCCGGTGCCCGCCCCCATGTCCAACATCCGGGCCGGCCAGAACCCGCCCCGGCGCACCCGTTTGGCCAGCCGGTCGATGGCGATCAGGCAGCCTTCGGTGGTCGGGTGCTCGCCAGAGCCGAACGCGGTGGCGGCATCGACCCGCAAGGTCAGCCGCCCTGGCGGCGGCGGATCGGTGATGTGGCTGCCCTGGATGCGGAATAGGCCGACCGTGAGCGGCGGGAAGGCGGCGAAACTGGCGGCCAGCCAGTCGGTGGCGGGCACGGGGGTCACGGTCACCACGGGCTCCGGGAAGCCCAAGGCACCGGCCAGCAGCCCCAGCTTGACCTGCAGGGCCACGCGGTCGGGCTTGGCGGCGGCGAAGCCTTCGATCAGCCAGGCGGGGTCGTCCTCCTCCCCGAAGCTGGACACCGCCCCCACATCCTCCAACAGCGCGTCCACGCAGACATCGACATGGGCACGGGGCACCGTGACCGCCACGCACCAGGAAGCCAGGGCATCAGGCATTTTCGGGATGGGTCCTTCGCCGAGGTGGGAGGTATCGCCGCCCCGCTTGCCGGGGGGCCGGCGCCTGGGATAGAACCGCCCAGGCCCCGCGCGCAAGGTGCGAGCCCCCACCCGACATCCACCCAGACCCGGACTGAGCCATGGCGAGCTATCAGTACATTTATCACATGAGCGGGCTGTCCAAGGCCTATCCCGGCGGCAAGAAGGTTCTGGAGAACATCAATCTGAACTTCCTGCCCGACGCCAAGATCGGGGTGCTGGGCCCGAACGGCTCGGGGAAGTCCACCCTGATGCGGATCATGGCCGGGGTCGACAAGGAGTTTACGGGCGAGGCCTGGGCGGCCGACGGCGCCCGTGTTGGCTACCTGCCCCAGGAGCCGGCCCTGGACGAGGCCAAGACCGTGGCCGAGAACGTCATGGAGGGTCTGGGCGCCATCAAGGACACGGTCGATCGGTTCAACGAAGTGTCGATGAAGCTGGGCGAGGTCGAGGACGACGAGGAGATGACCGCCCTGATCACCGAACAGGCGGAGCTGCAGGAACAGATCGACGCCGCCGATGCCTGGGATTTGGACCGGGCGGTGGAGATCGCCATGGAAGCGTTGCGCTGCCCGCCGGGGGATTGGCCGGTCGATCGCCTTTCGGGCGGCGAGCGGCGCCGGGTGGCCCTGTGCCGGCTGTTGCTGTCCAAGCCGGACATTCTGCTGCTGGACGAGCCCACCAACCATTTGGACGCCGAGACCGTCGCCTGGCTGCAGCCATCTGGCGCCAGCGCCGCAATCTTGTCGCGCC
>CAYNRD010000207.1:0-4927 GCA_964399515.1 uncultured Mycobacteriaceae bacterium
AAACACTCTTCTTCCCGCTGGTGCTGTGGCGACGCACCCGAGCCCTGACCCTGTTCGAGGTGCGGCTGGGGGCTGGCGGCGGACATGGGCCTTCCGGGGAGTGGTGGGCGGGCGACGATCGGTGCTGGGGTTCCGGCGGGCGCATCACACCGCGAGCGAGCGGGCGACGCCAGTCAATTCCATGGTGGGGATTGACGCGCCGGGGCTTGGGATCGTCAAGTTTCGGCCCATATACGATGCCATGCCAAGCGTGGCCAAAACATCAGGGATGGAGAGACATGCCGTGGAACAATCAGAACGGTGGCGGCGGTGGGCCGTGGGGCGGCCGGGGTAACGGGCCGCAAAATCCGTGGGGCCGGGGGACTGGCGGCGGTGGGGGCGGCGGGCCCACCCCACCCGATTTCGAGGATCTGCTGCGGCGGGGCCAGGAACGGGTCAAGCGGATGATGCCGGGCGGTATGGGCGCCCGGGGCATCGGCATCGTGGCCCTGCTGATTCTGCTGGGCGTGGGCGCCTATCTGTCGGCCTACCGGGTCCAGCCGGACCAGGTCGGCGTGGTGCTGCGTTTCGGCGAATTCGTGCGGGAGACCAATCCCGGCCTGCACTTCAAGCTGCCGGACCCAATCGAAAGCGTGGAAACCCCATCGGTCACGGCCGTGAACCGGTTGGATGTCGGCTTCATCGGTGGGGCGGAAGGGCGTGGTGCGACCCGCGACGTCCCCGAGGAAAGCCTGATGCTGACCAAGGACGAGAACATCATCGACATCGACTTCACGGTGTTGTGGCGGATCTCCAACGCGCGCGCCTACTTGTTCAACGTCCGCAATCCGGACCAGACCATCAAGGCGGCGGCGGAAAGCTCCATGCGGGAGGTGATCGGGCAAAAGAACATCCAGGAGGCCCTGACCGGCGCCCGGGCCCAGATCGAGACCGAAACCCGGACAAACCTGCAGGCGGTGTTGGATCAGTATGAGACCGGGATCACCATCACCCAGGTGCAGCTGCAGCAGGTCGATCCGCCCCGGGAAGTGATCGACGCCTTCAACGAGGTGCAGCGCGCCAACCAGGACCGCAGCACCAAGATCAACCAGGCGGAAGCGTACCGGAACCAGCAGATCCCGCTGGCCCGGGGCTATGCCGCTCGGGCGATGGAATCGGCCCAGGCCTACCGGGAAGAGGTGGTCGCCCGCGCCCAGGGCGAGGCCGAGCGCTTCCGCCAGGTGCTGGCTTCCTACCAGACCAGCCCGGACGTGACCGCGCGCCGGCTGTACCTGGAGACCCTTGAGGCGGTGTTCCAAGGCACCCGCAAGGTCATCATCGACCAGGGTGCGAATGGGTCCGGCCAAGGGGTGGTCCCCTATCTGCCGTTGAATGAGCTGGGCGGCGGGTCCGGCACCCGCCCGAACCCGAACACCCAAAATAACCAGAATACCCAGCCCAACGCCAATCTCCCGGGTGTCCCCCAGCCAAACACCTTCAACACCACGGCCCGGAACTGAGGAGCATGACCGCCATGAATAAGGTATTGATCGGCCTTGGGGCCGGCGCGGTATTGCTGGTCTTCGTGCTGGCGAACACGCTGTTTACGGTTCGGGAGACCGAACAGGTCCTGGTGCTGCAGTTCGGCCAATTCCAGGATGCGATCGATGAGCCGGGTCTGCACGTCAAGTTCCCGTTCATTCAGAACGTGGAACGGTTCGAAAAGCGGATCCTGGACGTGGATCCGCCGGTGGAGCAGATGATCCTGTCCGACTCCAAGCGGTTGGACGTGGACAGCTATGTCCGGTACCGCATCACCGACCCGCTGTTGTTCCGGAACACCGTGTTCACGGAAATCGGGGCCCGTGACCGCCTGTCCCGGATCACCATCGCCAGCCTGCGCTCGGTGCTGGGGAACGTGCGCCAGGAAGAGGTGCTGTCCAACGACCGCTCGCAGATCATGGATCAGGTGCGCCTGGCCGTGGAGCGGGAGTCGGCCCAGTTCGGCGTCGAGATCTCCGACGTGCGCATCGTGCGGGCGGACCTGCCCAATGACGTTCGGGAATCGGTGTTCAACCGGATCACCTCCGAACGCCAGCGGGACGCCGCCTTGGCCCGGGCCGAGGGCGATCAGCGCCGGGCGGAGATCATGGCCGATGCGGACCGCCAGGCGCGGATCATCCGGGCCGAAGCGGATCGGGACGCACGCGTCATCCAGGGTGAGGGCGACGCCAAGGCGATCGACATCCTGGGTGCCGCCTTCAGCCGGGATCCGGAGTTCTTCTCCTTCGTGCGCACCTTGCAGGCCTATCGGGATTCCCTGGGCCAACAGGACACCACGCTGGTGCTGTCGCCCGATGGAGACTTCTTCCGGTACTTCGACGACTTGACGGGCGGCGGCATCGGCCTCAGCGCCGGGCCTTCCAGCCTCCCCGCGCCGGCCTTGCCGGAGCTGCCCGGGTCGGGCGCGATCCCCGAAGCCTCGGAATTGCCGTTCGACCTGCCTGGGCAGGCCGTGCAACCGCAATGAAACGGCCTCGCCGCGACCGCAAAGCCACCATAATGTTCGAACGGTATTATGGGGGGTGGCGCAGTCGCGGCGCCCATGCCGGTGCCCGCGTGGCCCCCGCTGATGGCTGACGACCTAGGAGATCTGTTCCCGTGTCCGTGTCCTGCCTGACCCGAGATCATATGTTCCCGCATTCGCTCCGCGGCCTGCGCCTCTTGGCGGTGCCGTTCCTGGCCATGATCCTGGCCGTGGCGGTGTCCGTGCCGGCCCCGGCCAGCGCCCAATCCGACCGGCCGGAGACCTTCGCCGACCTGGCCGAGCGCCTGCTGCCGGCGGTGGTCAACATCCAGACTGCCCAGACCGTGGAATCCACCCGCGGGCCGCGGGTGCCAAATCTGCCGGAAGGCTCCCCGTTCGAGGAGTTGTTCCGGGACTTCTTCGACCGGGAGCGGCCTGACAACAATGGCCCGCGCCGCCGGGCGACCTCGCTGGGCTCAGGGTTCTTCATCTCCGCCGATGGGTTCTTGGTGACCAACAACCACGTCATCGAAGGGGCCGACGAAATCACCGTCGTGCTGCAGGACGATACCGCCCTGGAGGCGGAACTGATCGGCGTGGACGAGCGGACCGACATCGCGGTCTTGAAAGTCGAGGCGGACCAGGCGTTGCCGCACGTGCCCTGGGGCGTGTCCGATGACATGCGGGTCGGGGACTGGGTGATCGCGATTGGTAACCCGTTCGGTCTGGGCGGCACGGTGACGGCGGGGATCATCTCCGCCTTCTCCCGGGACATCAACCAGGGCCCGTATGACGATTTCATCCAGACCGATGCGTCGATCAACCGGGGCAATTCCGGCGGGCCGATGTTCAACATGGATGGCCAGGTGATCGGCATCAACACGGCGATCTTCTCCCCCACCGGCGGTTCGGTCGGCATTGGCTTCGCGATCCCGGCCGATCTGGCCCAGAACGTGGTGGGCCAGTTGATTGAGTTTGGCCGCACCCGGCGCGGCTGGCTGGGCGTGCGCATTCAAACGGTGACCGATGAGATCGCCGACAGCCTGGGCCTGGATCAATCCATGGGTGCCCTGGTCGCCGAAGTCACCAGCGGTGGCCCGGCCCAGGCTGGCGGCGTCGAGCGCAGCGACGTGATCATCGAGTTCGACGGCCAACCGGTGGAGCAAATGCGCGATCTGCCCCGCATCGTCGCGGAAACCGCGGTTGGCAAGCGGGTGGATGTCACCGTGTGGCGGGACGGCCGGCGGCGCAATGTCGGCGTGGTGCTCGGTGAGCTGGAAGCGGCCGAGCAAGAGGGCCTGCTGGCCAGCGCGCCCGCCGACCCCGATCGTGGCGAGCCCGGCCGCCGGGTTGAGGCCTTGGGCATGGTTTTGAGCGATCTGGGCGCCGATGAGCGCTCGGAATTCGACATTGCCGATGATGCCCAGGGTGTGGTGATCGTCGATGTCGAGCCCGAGTCCGAGGCGGCGGCCCGGGGCCTGGTGCCTGGCCTGGTGATCCTGGAAGTGGGCCAGGAACTGGTGTCCACCCCCCAGGACGTCACCCGCCAGATCGCCTCGGCCCGGGATAACGGCCGGTCGACCGTGCTGCTGCTGGTCGATCGCGGTGGGGAATTGACCCACGTGCCGATGAGCATCAACTGACTTTGGCTAATTTCACCCGCAACCATCCTAACGCTTTGTTAGGGGGATCGCGGTAATCTCCCCTTCGGAGCATCATCCAAGCCGGCGCCCTGCCATTCGGGGCGTCGGCTATTTTTTTGCCCGGTCGGGTGTTACCGGATCAGCCGCCACCCGGATCGGAATGCCAGCCAGGTCAAGCCACCCATCAGCAGGTTGGCGCCGATGGCGATGCCATAGGCCAGCACCAAATTGGTTTCCCGCGCCACGAACGCCCCCCGGAACCCTTCGACCATGTGATAGACCGGGTTGAGCCAGGCGACCCAGACCCAGGCCCCGGGCAAGGCTTCGGCGCCGAAGAACGCCCCGGACAGGAAGCTGACCGGGATCACGATGAAATTCATCACCAGGCCCAGCTCGTCGAAGCTGTTGGCCCAAATGCCGGTCAGCACCCCGCACAGGCCGAAAAACAGGCTCAACAGCACCGCGAAGCTGATCGCCTGCACGGGCTCGAAGCCGTCCAGCCCGGAAAAGGCACCGACCAACGCCATGGCGGCCGCCGCCAGCAGACCAACGGTCAGCCCCCGCAACACGGCGCCGGAGGCAAAGCCCCACAACAGGGCGGTCGGGCCCATGGGCGCGATCATCAAGTCTTCCACATTGCGCAGGAACTTGCCCAGCACGAACGCGAAGCTGGGATTGGCGAAGGCGGTCTGGCTCATCAGCATGGTCAAGATGCCCGGGGTGACGAAGTCCGGCACCGCCAGGCCCGACGCCAAATCGCCGCCGCCGGCGCTGGCGT
>CAYNRD010000208.1:0-4906 GCA_964399515.1 uncultured Mycobacteriaceae bacterium
GATCGCCAGACTTGACATCTGCCTTCGGAGGGCAGCGCTCTATCCAGCTGAGCTACGGGTCCGTGCGCCACGAAGCGCGGGACCCTATACCGGTCGCGGGCACCGATCACCCACCGAAACCGTCTAAACACGGTCGAGACTCCTTGAAACCGCTGCAATTTTGTTACGAAAATTCTGGCGTCGGCGAATGCTGTAAGTTCGATTGAAGCAGCAAGTTCTGGCATTTCGCGTCTGCAAACAAAGTGCGAGTGAATCAAATAACACGAATTCGTGAACAGGGTTTCTTTGGACCCTTTCCTATCCAATCATTATGTGTCCATGCCAGTGGGCAAGAAAGCATTCATTTTTGAATGGTAATTTCGTTCGCTCCACCACCGGCGGAATGATCCGTCCAAAAAAGTCGAGATTGCGCCCATGTCCGAACCCGTCATTCCGTCCGCCCAGCCCAAGACCACCCCGCGCCGCGTCTGGGACGGCGTCGGCCCGCGGCTGTACCTGGCCTTCGGGGCCGCTGCGGCGTTGACCGTGGTCGCGGGGGTGGTGGCGCAGGTCGCGTTCTCGACCGTCAAGGGCAGCGTGGAAAACGTGGCCGATACCGCCATGCCGGCGGCGGTCGCCGCCCTGACCGCCGCCCGGCACGCGACGGCCGTGACCGCCGCGGCGCCGGTCCTGGCGGCCAGCGATGATGAGGCGACCCGGATCCAGGTGATCGAAAACCTGAACAGCGAATTGGCGGCCCTGGACGCGGCGGTGGCGGCCCTGGCCGCGTCCGACACGGCGGGGG
Organism: uncultured Mycobacteriaceae bacterium; assembly: GCA_964399515.1. GTDB lineage: Bacteria > Pseudomonadota > Alphaproteobacteria > DSM-16000 > Inquilinaceae > CAYNRD01. Next base: position 785 of record CAYNRD010000208.1, read on the forward strand.
TCATGCCGATCGAGGCCCTGCGGCAGGCGCGCGGCGGGCTGGATCAAAACATCATCATGGGGCTGAACAACAACGTTACCGCCCGCTTGGAAGCCGAGCGCGTCATGGCCGACCGCCTGTCGATCCTGGCCGACGCCAAATCCGCGTTCATCGCGGCGGTCGAGCCGGAAATCCTGGCGGCCACCCAAGCCATGGCGGCCCGGGGCGTCGCCTTGGACCAGAATGTCGATGACGGCATCTCGTTCCTGTCCGGCGGCGGCATCAACGAGGTCATCGAGACCTACAACGCCCGCATCTTCCTGCACCGCACGGCGGGTGTGCTGCGCCAAGCCATCTTCGCGCCCGACCTGGCGACCCTCGACCAGCTGAGCACCGAGTTCTTCGTGGTCTCCAACGAGGTGACCTCGGCGCTGAGCACGCTGATCGGCGAGCAGGTCGGGTTCTCCTTCGTCATTGACGAAGAGCACCCGATCTTTGTCGGCGTCACGGCACTGACCGCCCATGGCCTGGGCGAGGATACGCTTTTCGACGCCCGCCGGGCCGAGCTTGAGCAAGGCTTGACCCAGCCGTCCGAGGCGCTGCGGGCCCGGGTGGCGGCGATCACCGAACAGGAACTGGCCACGACGGCCCTGTTCGAGCCCGAGACGCTGTCGGCGCGGCTGGACTTCCTGGCCGCCGGCGATGGCATCCGCGAGACCCTGCGCACCACCATGGACGGGCTGCTGAACCAGGATGTCGAGGCCTTGCGCGCGCTCTTGGTGCTGCGGTCGGACGGCATCGAACTGGCCGGCCTGTTGAACGAGGCGGCGGCGGTCACCGATTGGGCGCGGCTGTCGGAGATCACCGAGCGGGCCGGGGTCCTGGCCGCATCCATGGCCGCCTGGCGGGACGCCAACCCGGCGGCCGACCTGACCGCGGCGGTGGACGGTTTGATCGGCTTCGCCGACGGCGCCGACAACCCGCTGCAATTGCAGGTCAACATCATCGACTTCCTGACCTGGTCCCAATCCAACCTGGCCATGGCCCGGGACGACGCCACCGAGATCCTGACCGCCATTGACGCCGCGGTCGCCGAGGCGCGGGACGGCGCGGTCATCGCCGTGGCGGACACCAACCAGATTGTCCTGACCAGTCAGGTGACCTTGGCGATCCTGGCCGTGGCCAGCGTGCTGATCGCGGTGGCCATCGCCTGGCTGTACGTGGCCAGAAACCTGGTCCGGCGCCTGACCGCCCTGACCGGCGCCATGGAACAGATCGCCGATGGCGCGCTGGAGACGGCGATCCCCAGCCGGGGTCGGGACGAGATCGGCGCCATGGCCAACACCCTGGTGGTGTTCCGGGACACGGCGCGGGAGGTGGAGATCGCCAACCGCCGGGCGGAACAGGAGCGCGACCGGGCCGAACGGGAGCGCCGCCAGGACATGCTGGCCCTGGCCGACGCCTTCGAAGGCACGGTTTCGGCGGTGGTCGACACCCTGTCCGGGGCAACCGGGGAGCTGCAGGACACCGCCCAGGCCATGCGCCAGGCCGCCGGCGTGTCCCGGGACGGCTCCCAGGCGGCCGACGTCGCCTCCCAGAACGCGCGCAACAGCGTCGCCCAGGTCAGCCGGGCCTCCGACCAGATGAGCGCGGCGATCCAGAACATCAGCGCCCAGGTCGACCGGTCCCTGACCATCTCCCGCGATGCCGTGGACGCGGCCGACGCCACCAACCAGACCGTGCGCGGCCTGGCCGAAACCGCCCAGCGGATCGGCGACATCGTCCATCTGATCACCGCCATCGCCGAGCAGACCAACCTGTTGGCCCTGAACGCGACCATTGAGGCCGCCCGGGCCGGGGAGGCCGGCAAGGGCTTCGCCGTGGTGGCCAGCGAGGTCAAGAGCCTGGCCAGCCAAACCGCCAAGGCGACCGAGGAGATCTCCGCCCAGATCAGCACCATGCAGGCGGTCACCCAGGAGGCGGTCGGGTCCATCGGCGGCATCATCAAGACCATCGACGCGATCAACGGCGTGGTCGGGGAAATCGCCGGCTCGGTCGACAGCCAGGGCGAGGCGACCCGCGCGATCGCCGGCCATGTGCGCGAGGCCGAAACGGTGTCCGATCAGGTCGCGGGGGCGCTGTCCTCGGTGACCGAGGCGGCGGAGAACACCGGCCGATCCTCCGATGAGGTGCTGGCCGCTGCCCAGGCGCTGGGCGACCAATCGTCCAAGCTGTCGGGCCAGGTGGCGGACTTCCTGAACCGGATTCGGGCTGCCTGATCAGCGGGGCGCCGGGCCGGGCGCCCCCGCGGCACCGATCCGATCCTCCAGACCGATCGCGTGTTCGATGATCACGTGATACAGGCCCCGGACCAGGTCCGGGTCCAGCCCGCCGGCCTGGGCCCGGGCCGCCACCCGGTCCTTGACCGCCTCGATGCGGTCGGGCAGGCGGGTCGGGATGCCGGCCTGGGCCTTCAGCTGGCCCACCTCCGCGACGATGCCGAACCGCTCGATCAACAGGTGGATGATCTGGTCGTCGATGGCGTCGATCCGGTCACGATGGGGGGTCAAACGGGTGCTCATGGCAGACCTTTCGAAACGAGACTGCTGGTTGATCGCCAAAATGGGCTAGCGTGTCCGGGCATGCCAAGCCCTTACCCCACCGCGCCGCCATGACCCAACGTGACGAGACCCCGGCGCGGCCCGCCCCGCTGGTAACCCGGTTCGGCCTGGTGACGGTGCTGATCGGGGTCAGCTTCGCGTTGATTTGGTCCTCGGCGTTCTCCTTCGCCAAGATCGCGCTCGACCACGCCGACCCTTTTGAGTTCTCCACCGTCCGGTTCCTGGTCGCCGGGGTGGGGGCCTGTTTGGTGGCCCGCACCCTGGGCCAGCCCTGGCCGACGGCGCCGGAAGCCTGGCGCCGGATCGCCTTGGTCGGCCTGTGCCAGAACACCCTGTATTTGGGGCTGTTTTTCGTCGCCATGACCCATGTGCCGGCCGGCCTCGCCGCGATCGCCGCCAGCGCCATGCCGCTGGTGGTCGCCGCCTGCGCGCCGTTCGTGCTGGGCGAGCGCCTGGGCGGCATCAAGGGGTTGGGCATGGTCATTGGCTTCGCCGGCGTGACCACGGTGATGACGGCGCGGATCGCCGGCGGTTCGGTGGACTGGCCGTTTCTGCTGGCCATGGTGGCGGGCGTCGCGGCGCTGTCCTTCGCCACCTTGGCCGTGCGCAAGGGGGCGTTTGGCACCGGTGTTCTGATGGTGGTGGGGCTGCAGATGGTCATCGGCGGGCTGTTGTGCTTGCCGGTTGCCCTGATATTCGAGGACTTCTCGGCGACGATCACCCCCGCCTTCGTGGCGGCGTTCATCTACATCGCCCTGTTCCCCGGCGTGATCGCCACCCTGCTGTGGTTTATGCTGCTGGCCCGGACCACCGCCGCCAATGCCAGCAGCTTTCACTTCCTCAACCCGATCTTCGGCGTCGGCATCGCGTATCTGCTGCTGGGCGAACGCATCGGCACGGCTGACCTGTTGGGCGTCGCCCTGGTCGCCGCCGGCATCCTGATCGTCAACCGCGCCCCCGCCGCCGGCTGCCCCCCCGGAGGGCGCACCCTGGTACGGGTCACACCCGGGGGGCGTGCTTGGATAGGATCCGCTGCAGGGTCCGCCGGTGCATTTTCAGCCGCCGGGCGGTTTCCGAAACATTGCGCTCGCACTGCTCGAACACCCGCTGGATGTGCTCCCACCGCACCCGGTCGGCGGACATCGGCTCCTCGGGCGGCGGCGGCAAGGCGTCGTCGCCCACCATGCGCAGGGCGGCGGCCACCTGCTCGGCGTCGGCGGGCTTGGCCAGATAATCGACCGCGCCGGCCTTGATCGCCACCACGGCGGAGGCGATGTTGCCATAGCCGGTCAACATCACCACCCGGCAATCGGGCCGGACCTTGCGCAGCGCTTCCACCGCGTCCAGCCCGTTGCCGTCCGCCAGGCGCATATCCACCACGGCGAAGGCGGGGGCGACCCGGGTGGCGGTGTCCCGCGCCTCGGTCAAGCAGTCGGCGGTGATCACGTCAAAGCCGCGTTTTTCCATCGCCCGGGCCAAACGGTTGCGGAACACCGCGTCGTCATCGACGATCAACAGGCTG
>CAYNRD010000209.1:0-4894 GCA_964399515.1 uncultured Mycobacteriaceae bacterium
GCACCGGCAGGCCCGCCGCCATCACCAGGCCGGGCAGTGCCAAGGCATGGGCGGCGCCGCCCATGTCCTTTTTCATCAGCGCCATGTTGTTGGCCGGTTTTAGATCCAGCCCACCCGTATCGAAACACACGCCCTTGCCGATCAGGGTGACCTTGGGGTGCTGGGGCGCGCCCCAGGTCAGGTCGATCAGCCGGGGCGGGCGGGCACTGGCCCGGCCCACCGCGTGGATGGCCGGGTAATGGTACAGGACCAGGTCATCGCCCGCGATCACGTCCACGCCGGCGTCGTGTTCGGCGGCCATTTGTTCGGCGGCGGCACCCAACTCCACCGGTCCCATGTCACTGGCCGGGGTGTTGACCAAATCCCGGACCAGCACCGTGGCGGTGATCAGGCGTTCGGCCCGGGCGCGATCGACCGAGGGCGGCCAGACCAGCCGGGCCACCACCGGATCCGCGCCCGCCTCCTCGCCATCCGGTGTCTTGCGGTACCGGTCGAACCGGTAGCCGGCCAAGGCCCAGCCCAGGCACAGCGGTGTCGCCACCCCCACGCCCGGGTCGGGGTCCAGCCGGTACAGGCCGGCGGGCAGGGACCGGGCCAGGCGGGCCATCGCCCAGGGGCTGGGCGTGTCCGCCGCGGGCCGCCCGGCCAAGACCAGGGCGATGCCACCGTCCCCGTCCGGGATGGCAACCGCCTTGCCCGCGTCGGCGGTGAAGCCCTGCGCCCGCGCCCACGCCGCCTGGGCGGGGGTCAGGCCGGCCAGCACCGCGTCCAAATCCGCTTTGGCGACCAGACGCAACGGGACTTCCGGGGCGCCGGTCGGCGCCGTCAGCGACATCTCCAAGACTGGCTCCAAAGATGATTGGGACAGGGCCCGCCGCGCCCGGGCCGGGCGCGGGTCAGGACGGGTCGGCGGAGCCGGCCCGGGGAGCGGTGATCGGCACGCCAACGGAACGGTAGTACCGCTCGGCCCCCGGATGCAACGGCACCGACAGGTTGTTCATGGCGTTTTCCAGCCGGATGTCCCGCCCCCGGGCATGCCCGATCTCCAACAGCGCCTGGGTGCGCGGATGCCACAGCGAGCGGGTGATCTCGAACACCAGGGCGTCCGGCAGCCGCTCATCGGTGACCAGCACGGTGCCGACCGCCAGGGTGCGGGCCTGGGCCACGCCGTCATAGACGCCCTCGGGCACGGTGGCGGTGCCGAAGAATGGGTGCTGGAACGCCAGCTGCAGCACCGGCGCGCCGTCCAGATGCAGCAAGCGTACGGGCATGCGCCGGGCCAGATCCTCCACGGCCAGCACCGGCACGCCCCCCACGGCCACGAAGCCGTCCAACTGCCCGCGGGCCAGCGCGTCGGCCGCCGCGTCGGCGGTCAAGTGCCGCGCTTGTATGTCCGCCTCGGTCATGCCGTACGCGTTCAGCAGCAGGCGGCTGTCGATCAGCGTCGCCGATCCCTCCACGCCGATCGACACCCGGCGCCCGGCCAGATCGGCGACGGTCTTGATGTCGCTGTCGGCCGGCACCACCACATGGAAAATCTGGTTGTACAGATGGGCGATCGCCCGGATGCGCTGGAAGCGCGGCGCGCCATAGGCGAAGCCGGCGGCGGTGGGGGCCGTGCCCGCGAACGCCCAATGGGCCAGGTCCGACTGCACCATGGCCAGTTCCAGATCGCCCCAGGCGAGCCGTTCCAGGTTTTCCACCGTGCCCAGGCTGCTTTGCGCGACCGCGATCAGCCCCGGAACGCCGCAACTGCCGCCCAAGTCGCACGGGGGTGCGCCGGGCGGGCTGGAAATGGCGTTGGCGATGATGCCGCCGATCGGGAATTCGGTGCCGGCGGCCGAGCCGGTGCCGATACGCACGAAGCTGAGCTCATCGGCGGTGTCGGGCTGGTTGGCGACGGTGGCCCCGGTCAAGAACACCAGGATCAGGACGATGCCGGCCAAGGCCAGGCCGCCGGCGGTCCAGCGGCTGTCGACCACACCGCCCAAACCGCCAAACCTGAACCCGCCGAACCGCATCATCATCCCGCCGAAACCGTCATGCGGCCGGCATCCGCTGCCGCACCGCAACACGACACTACATGTAGATGGTTAATCTGTGTTGAACGGAAGGCGGGTCCAGTGAAATTTTGATCCGGGTCAGGCGGCGGACGGGCGGCGGATCAGGGTGCCGGCGCCGCGGCCGGTGAAGATTTCCAGCAGGATCGCGTGGGGCACGCGGCCATCCAGGATCACCGCCCCCTCCACCCCCGCCTCCACGGCGGCGACGCAGGTTTCGATCTTGGGGATCATGCCGCCGGACAGGGTGCCGTCGGCCAGGTAGGCGCGGGCCGTCTCCGGACTGATCTCGGGGATCAGGCGCATGGATTTGTCCAGCACCCCCGGCACATCGGTCAGCAACAGGGCCCGCGCCGCCTGGAGGGCGCCGGCGATGGCCCCGGCGGCGGTATCGGCGTTGATATTATAGGTCTCCCCCCCGGTGCCAAAGCCCACCGGTGCGATCACCGGGATCACGTCGGACGCGGCCAGGGTGGTCAGCACCGACACATCGACCCGGTCCGGCTCGCCCACGAAGCCCAGATCGACCACCTTCTCGATATTGCTTTCCGGGTCGCGCCGGGTGCGGGTCAGACGCCGGGCGCGGATCAGATTGGCGTCCTTGCCGCTCAGGCCGACCGCCCGCCCCCCCTCCATCTGGATGGCGCCGACGATGGATTTGTTGATCTTGCCGGCCAAGACCATCTCGACCACGTCGATGGTCTCGGCATCGGTAACCCGCAACCCATCGACGAATTCGGAGGTGACCTGCAGCCGCTCCAGCATGGCGCCGATCTGCGGACCGCCGCCATGGACCACCACCGGGTTGATGCCAACCTGCTTCAGCAGCACCACGTCCCGGGCAAAGCCCTGGGCCAGCGCCGCGTCGCCCATGGCGTGGCCGCCATATTTGATCACGAAGGTGGCCCCGGCATAGCGGCGCAGGAACGGCAACGCCTCGGACAACACATCGGCCTTGGCCAACAGGTCCGCCGGTACTTGGCCCTGGGTGGAGCCCGCTTTCAAGAACGCGGCTTTTTCAGACACTGGCATGCTCCATGGTTGCGGGCGTCCGGTCACCGGGGCGGGTCGATCGCCATCACGGTCTGCTGGGTGATGGCACAGGGGAGCCGGCCGTCATCGGTCTCAACGGAGACGGCGACCGTGCAGACGGTCAGCGTGCGGCCCGGCTTCAGCACCCGGCCGTCGGCGATCAGACGTCGGCCCCGGGCCGGCGCCATGAAGTTGATCTTGTATTCCACCGTCACGACCTCCCGGCCGGGTGCCAGCAGGCTCAGCGCCGCGTAGCCGCCGGCACTGTCCGCGCAGGCGCCGATCGCCCCGCCGTGGAAATAGCCTAGCTGCTGGCTGACCCGGTCTGAAAACGGGCAGGACAGCACCACCCGGCCCGGCACGCACCGGTCGATAACGATGCCCAGGCGCGCCATCAGCCCCTGTTTGGCGAAGCTGGCCGCGATCCCCGCTTGGAAGTCCGGGTCCCGGGCCTGGAAGTCCGGATCGGCGCCGGTCATTGAAACGCCACCCGGCGGATTTCCGCGCGCAGATCCGGGATGCCCAGCCCGGTCTCGGACGAGGTGACGATCACGGTCGGAAAGGCGGCACCATGGGTCTTCAACGCCATCTCGACCTCCGCCACGGTCCGGTCCAGGGCGGCCGGCTTGACCTTGTCGGCCTTGGTCAGCACCACCTGGAACCCGACCGCCGTGCGGTCCAACAGCGCCATGATCTCCCGGTCGGCGGATTTGATGCCGTGACGCCCATCCACCAGCAAGATCACCCGCTTCAGCGGCACCCGCCCCGCCAGATAGCGCTTCAACACCCGGGTCCAGGCCTCGACCAGCGGTTTCGGCACCTTGGCGAAGCCGTAGCCGGGCATATCGACCAGACGCAGCTGCCCGGTCGCCGCCCCGCCGAGGACGAAGAAGATCAGCTGCTGGGTCCGGCCCGGGGTGTTGGAGGTCCGGGCCAGGGTCTGGCGGCCGGTCAGGGCGTTGACCAGGCTGGACTTGCCAACATTGGAACGGCCGGCGAAGGCGATTTCCGGCAGGTCCGGGACCGGCAGTTGGGCCAGCTCGGCCACCGCGATCTCGAACCGGCAGTCCTGGGCGAACAGCCGCCGGCCCGCTTCCAGCGCGTCCGGGTCGGGGGCCGCCGCGCCGGTGCGGACCGCCGCCTCCGGGGTCACGCCCGCTTCTTCTGGCCGCGCCGGCCGCCGCCCTTCTTGCGCGCGGCGGAACTGACCCGGGCCCGCTTGGGCGCCGCCGCCCGTTCGGGCACCGGTTTCGGTTCGGACTCGTCCTCCTCGGCCGCGTCGTCGCGGGTGTCGGCGGCATCCTCGCCATCCCGCTCATCATCGGATGCCGCGTCGTCGTCATGGTCGGCCTTCTTGGCCGCTTTCGGCGTGGTCTTGGGTTTTTCCACGCCGCCGCCGATCTTGACCCCCATGCGCTTCATGATGATCCACTGCTGCAGGATCGACAGCAGGTTGTTCCAGGTCCAGTAGATTACCAGCCCCGCCGGGAAGGTGGCCAACAGGAAGGTGAACACAATCGGCAAGGCCATGAAGATCCGGGCCTGGATCGGGTCGGCCGGGGCCGGGTTCAGCTTTTGCTGCAAATACATGGTGACCCCCATCAGGATCGGCCAAATGCCGACCAGCAGGAATCCGGGCACGTCATAGGGCAACAGGCCAAACAGGTTGAAGAGGGAGGTGGGGTCGGGGGCGGACAGATCCTGCACCCAGCCGAAGAACGGCGCGTGGCGCATTTCGATGGTCACGAACAGCACTTTGTACAGTGCGAAGAACACCGGGATCTGGATCTGGATCGGCAGGC
>CAYNRD010000210.1:0-4890 GCA_964399515.1 uncultured Mycobacteriaceae bacterium
CGTTCGTAATCGCTGGGCGTCGTCGCCTGGATCGCGTCCGGCATCGGCGTCACCGCCAGCCCGCAGCGGGACAGATGGTCGAAGGTGCTGGTTTGGCATGCCGCGATCTCCTCCGGCCCGTAAGCCTTGATGTCGCCGTCGGCGGGAGCGTTGGTGATCAGGAACAGCGGTTCCGGACCGTCCGCCGGGCAGGTGTCGTCGCCGCGATCCTGGGCGCAGATGTACACCGTGGGTGCGCGGGGCGGCGTGCGCTCGTGGAACACGGCGTCGAACTCCGCCCGGTAGTCGTCCGAGAAGAAGACCGTGTGGTGGCTCAAGGGAAAGCCGGACATGGTCGCCGCCATGGCGAAGGTCAGGGCCGATTGGGACCGGTCGGCCCGCGCCGGCCGCGGCACCTTGCGGGCCTGGACCGGCGTGAGCAGGCCCTGGCCCAGGGCGGCGACATCGCCGTTCATGACCACGAGGTTGAAGGGTTCGACCCCGCCGCCCGGGAGCGCCACGCCGGTCGCCCGGCCGCCCTCGACCCGGATACGTTCGATCTGGGTGCCGTAGCGGAACTCCACCCCCAGGCCGGCGGCGGTGTCCGCCAGGCAGCGGGCCAGCGCGGTCATGCCGCCCCGGACCCGCCAGACGCCCAGGCGCTCCACATGGGCGATCAGCATCAAGGTGCTTGGCGCGGCATAGGGGGAGGAGCCGCAATAGGTGGCGTAGCGCCCGAACAGCTGCAACAGGCGCGGGTCCCGAAGCTGGTCGCGCAAGGCCGATGCCAGGGTGCCCATGGGGCTGGTGCTGGCCAGCACCGCCGTGCCCTTGACCCCGACCCGCTTTAACAAGGCCGCGAAATTGGCCGGCTTGGACGCGCGCAGGAACGGCGCGTCCAAGGTTTCGAACAGGCGCTGGGTCACGGCGCAAAATTTTCGGAACCGGCGCGCCTCGGCCGGGGAGGCGAACTCCCGCACCGCCGCCACCGACGCCTCCAGATCCGCGTGCAGGTCCAGCCTGCTGCCGTCGGGCCAGCCGTGGCGGGCCAGGATCGCCGACGGCTCCAGGGCCAGGGACCGGTCCAAATCCGCGCCGGCCCGGCCTAGCAGGTCATCGAACACCCAGCGCATGGTGAACACCGTCGGCCCGACATCGATGGCGTGGCCGCCGATGGTCTGCTGCCGGATCTTGCCGCCCGGGGTCGCCGCCCGCTCGAACACGGTCACCGCATGCCCGTCACAGGCCAGGTCGATCGCCGCCGCCAGGCCGCCCATGCCGGCCCCGATCACCGCCACCCGCTGTCTTGCCACCGGCATCGGTCCTTTTCGCCTTGGGGGTCGAACAGATCAATTCCTGGCCGATCGGCCCGCGATTGCGTTGCGCGGGGAAACTTTCCTGTTGTCGGCCCCGGACGCAAGCGTCAATGTAACCTTACAGTTAAGAGCGTCCAGAAAAAATGACGCATCTGGGCGCACCCGCCGCGCCGCCAACCCGAGAGGAGACACCCCATGGAGCAGGCCAGCCGCATCGAACGGGCACTCACACGGTCGATCGGGCCCAGTGCGTTGGGCACCGGGCCGGCACCGTTGGTCAACGCCATGGGGTATGGCGTGTTCCCGGGTGGTGCGCGGGTGCGGCCGCGGCTGTGTCTGGCGGTGGCAGAGGCTTGCGGCGATGACGAGCCCGGCCTGGCTGACGCGGCGGCGGTGGCCGTGGAACTGATGCATTGCGCATCCCTGGTCCATGACGATCTGCCGGTGTTCGATGATGCCGAGGTCCGGCGGGGCAAGGCTTCGGTCCACCGGCGCTATGGCGCGCCCTTGGCGCTGTTGACCGGCGACGCGCTGATCGTGCGCGCGTTCGAGGTGCTGGGTATCGCCGGTTTGCGCCGGCCGGACCGGCTGGCGCGGCTGGTCGTGGCCTTGGGCCGGGCCACCGGCGCCGAGGAGGGGCTGTGCGCGGGCCAGGCCTTCGAAGCCGACCCCGATGTGCCGCTGGAGGTCTACCAGCGGGCCAAGACCGGGGCGCTGTTCATCGCCGCCAGCACCATGGGGGCCGCCGCGGCCGGCGCCGATCCCAGCCAGTGGGACCTGCTGGGCGACAAGCTGGGTGAGGCCTATCAGATCGCCGATGACATCCGGGATGTGGCCGGCGACGCCGAAGAGCTGGGCAAGCCGATCGGCCAGGACCTGGCCCATGGCCGGCCGAACGCGGTCCACCGCCTGGGCCTGACCGGCGCCTTGGCCCGGCTGGACCAACTGGTCGCCGATGCGGTCAACGCCATCCCGCCCTGCGCGGGCTGGTCCAGCCTGCGCGATCTGGTGCTTAGCGAAAAACGCCGGCTGGTGCCCAAGGGGCTGGCCCATTACGCCGCATGACCACGGACCCGTTTCCAACCACGGCCGGGCCGCCGGACACGGGGCCGGCGCGGGCTGGCGTGCTGGCGCCCGTGCACTGGTGGCTGATGGGCTGGCGGGACCGGCTTTTGGCCAGCCCGCGCTTCCGGCGCTGGTCCCTGGCCACGCCCCTGGTCAAGCGCACCGCCCGCCGCCATGCCGATCATCTGTTCGATCTGTGCGCGGGCTTCGTCTACAGCCAGGTGCTGCTGGTCTGCGTGCGTGCGCGCCTGTTGGAGCGCGTCGCCCAGGCCCGGCATCTGTCCCGGGACGAGGTGGCGGCCCTGGTCGGCCTGGACCGGCGCCGGGCCGATGCCCTGATCCAGGCCGCCATCGCCCTGGACCTGCTGGCGCCGCGCGGCCCGGACCGGGTCCGGCTGGGCATGGCGGGGGCCGGTTATGTCGGCACCCCGGGCCTGGCGGCGATGGTCGAGCATCATGCGCTGGTCTACCGGGACCTGGCGGAGCCCCTAGCCCTGTTCCGGGGAGACGCGGGCGAGACCGAGGTGGCCCGGTTCTGGCGCTACGCCGGCGCCGACGATCCCGACGGTGCCGTCGATGGGCCGACCGCCCAGCGCTATTCGGCGCTGATGGCCGCGACGCAAGTGATGTTCACCCAGGAAATCCTGGGCGCCTACCGTTTCAAAGATCACCGCCGAATCCTGGATGTGGGCGGCGGCGAAGGCCGCTTCGCCCAAAGCCTGGCCGAACATCTGGGCGCGGGGCCGGAGCTTTTGGTCTTCGACCTGCCGGCGGTGGCCGATGCCGCCCGGGCCCGGCTGGCCGGGCTTGGCCTGGGCGAGCGGGTGCGGGTGACCGGCGGGGATTTCCGGGGGCCGGACCTGCCCCGGGGCGCCGATCTGGTCTGCCTGATCCGGGTCTTGTTCGACCATGACGACAACACCGTCCTAGCACTGCTGCGGGCGGTGCGGGGGGCCATGCCGCCGGGCGGCACGCTTCTGATCGCCGAGGCCATGGCCCGTCCCGAGGGCCGCACCCGCGCCACCGATGCCTACTGGACCGTCTACCTGCTGGCCATGGGCCAGGGGCGGATGCGCACCGCCGAGCAGATCGAGGCGTTGCTGGCCCGGGCCGGCTTCGAAGCGCCCCGGCGCTTCAAGACCCGCCAGCCGGATTTGATCAGCCTCATAACCTGTCGAAACCCCGGGGAGGCGGTCGGCAATTCGTAAAACAGAGTTGACAGTCATGACTGTCAATCTAATCTTACACTCATGATGTCGCAGGTCGCCGACCGCACCCGTCACACCCAACCGGAGCCCGTTTCCATGGACGCCACCGCGGTCCTTCTTGATCACCCAGAAAGCCTCAGGCTGGCCCGCGTGCCCCTGGCGCCGCCGCAAGGCGACGGGCCCAAGGCGGTGATCGACGTGGCCTGGAGCGGAATTTCCACGGGCACGGAAAAGTTGTTGTGGTCCGGCCGGATGCCAGCCTTCCCCGGCATGGGGTATCCGCTGGTCCCCGGCTACGAGACCGTGGGCCGGGTCGCCCAATCCGATGATGAGGGCATGCTTGCGCCCGGCAGCCTGGTGTTCGTTCCCGGTGCGCGCTGTTTCGAGGGCGTGCGGGCGCTGTTTGGCGGGGCCGCATCGCGCCTGGTGGTCGAGGCCACCCGGCCGATCCCGATCCCAGAAGGCCTGGGCCGGGACGGGGTGTTGTTGGCCTTGGCCGCCACCGCCCACCATGTCACCGCCAGCGGCGACGGCACCCAGCCGGACTTGATCATAGGCCATGGCATCCTGGGTCGGCTGTTGGCCCGCATCGCCATCGCCAAGGGGGCGCCGGCCCCGGTCGTCCATGAAATCAATCCCGCCCGCCAGGACGGGGCCGACGGTTATGCCGTGACCGACCCGGGCGCCGACGACCGCCGGGATTACCGCCTGATCGTGGACGCCAGTGGCGCGCCCGACATCCTGGACGCCATGGTCGGCCGCTTGGGCCGGGGCGGCGAGATGGTGCTGGCCGGCTTCTACGACCAGCGCCTGTCCTTTGCGTTTCCGCCCGCCTTCATCAAGCGGGCCCGTTTCCGGATCGCGGCGGAGTTCACGCCCGATGACACCCGCGCGGTCTTGGACCTGATCGCGGCGGGCCGGTTGTCCCTGTCCGGGCTGGTGACCCATGCCCGCCCGGCGGACCAGGCGGAAGCCGCCTACCGAACGGCGTTCGAAGACGCCGACTGCCTAAAAATGACTTTGGATTGGAGGAGGACCCCATGACCGTGACGGTGGACCGTACTGCCGCCCCGGCCGCCGAGGCGCCGGCGCCCGCGAAGAAAGACTGCCAGATCATCGCCATCTACGGCAAAGGCGGCATCGGCAAGAGCTTCACGCTGTCGAACCTCTCCTACATGATGGCCCAGCAGGGCAAGCGGGTGCTGCTGATCGGCTGCGACCCCAAGAGCGATACCACCACCCTGCTGTTCAACGGCCGCAACTGCCCGCCGATCATCGAAACCTCGTCTAAGAAGAAGCTGGCCGGGGAGGATGTCGCGATC
>CAYNRD010000211.1:0-4867 GCA_964399515.1 uncultured Mycobacteriaceae bacterium
ACCGCCAGCGGCTCCGCCTCCAAGTCTCTGAAGAAATGGCCGGCCCAGGGCGCCAGATGGGTGTTGAAGAATGCTTCCTGATCGGCGAGCGGCAGCCCCTCGGCAAAGTGGCCGCGGATCAGGCCCGCCATGATCTCGCACAGGGTGGCGATATGGTCTTCGGGCTCCTTGACCGCATCGACCCGCGCCACACCCAGCTTGGCCATGTGGGCGCGCAAGCTGGCCAACGGCTTCTCGTTCAGGAATCCGGTCAGGTAGTAGCTGCCATAGGGCAACAGCGCCCCCCGGCCCAGGCCGATGAACAGGGCGTCATATTCCCGCTTGACCGCCTGGGGGGCCATGCGCCCGGCCAACCGGGCCAGCGCGGTGATGCCCTGGCCCAACTCGGTCTCGTCGCCGGTCAGGGCCGCGGCCCGGTCCAGCACCTGCCGGTCGGGCGGTGCGGTCAGTAGCGTCGCCAGCAGGCCATAAAAATCCGCGCGCAGCAGATCTTCCTGGTGGCGGGCCGAGGACCCCGGCGCGAGGTTTGACGCTTCAGGCAACAGTTTCGTCCCTTAACTATTATTACTTTTCGGTTAACCCTAAGTCGATGTTGTCGGAAGTGCAATGGTCATTCGAAAATTCGGGTATTCAAACGCCAATCGCGACCTGAATTGTGCTTCGCAGCATTGCGATCGATTCTCACATCGGTCTCGCAACACGGATAGTTTCAATGTGATTATTTATCAGGCGCGACAATGAGAGTGATTATCATTTGCGTCTCTAAACCCGAGTCTTAGGCAGCCATCACCCGGCAGTGAACGCCATCCGTCGTCTGCGGGGCGGATCGGGGGGTGGCTCGCCGTCGGCGGCATCGGGCGGCGGCGCGGGCTCGGCCTCCGGCTCGGGCGTTGCCAAGTGGGCTTCGGACGGTTCGGTATCTTGTGTCTCGGGCTCAAGCGCTTTGGCGGCTTCGGGTTCGGGCGCCTCGGCCGCGTCCGGCGCGGGCGCCGCCGCTTCTGTCCGCGGCGGCAGGTCCTGGCGCAGCATGCCGCTGCCGACCCGGTAGGCGGTGGCCAAGACCTCCGGCACCAGGGCCGGGTCGGCGAAGTTCTCCCCGTAGTCGACCAGATTGTCGATATTGGCCAGCACCGGGTTGCTCAGCCACAGCCGGCGCAGCGCCCGCCGCCGCAGCGCCTCCGGCACCGCCTTTGCCATGAAGCCGGAGAAGTCATCCCCCGGCCCCAGGGTATCGGGGTCCGGCAGGCCCAACCGTTCAAGGGCCGCGTCCTCGGGCAGGGCCGCAAGCTCGTCGGCCTCCGCCTTTCCGTCGTCGGCCGGCGCCGCGGGCTCGGTGGCGCGCTCTTCGGTCGCCCGCTCCTCGGCCGCGTCCTCCCGGCCCTGGCGGGCCGCGTGCTTCTTGCGCGACCAGCGGGAAAACAGCCCGTCCTCGGTCATGGCCGGCGCTTGGGTTTTTGCTGGGACGGGATCCGGTAGACATCGGCGGTCTGCCGGATGCGGGCGTCGCCGATGCCGTCCTCGACCTTGTCCACGGAAACCCGGTCACGCTTGCGCTTGATGAACGGCGTCTCGACGTAGTGGCTGTCGACGAAGGCCTTGACCCAGGCGATCAGCCCCTCGGACATCGGCACCACCTCGACCACATCCTCGCCGTTGTCGGTGTGGTCCTGCGCCTCATAGGCGGACACGGTGACGCGGTCGATCGCCAGCCCCGTCGCGGACCCGGGATCGGGGGTCATGACCACGAAGGCCGATGGCGGCGTCATGGCGAGCGCGACCTTGTACCCCTCCACCTCGGCCCGGTGCAGGTCGATCGGCACGGTGGCGGCGTGATACTCTGTAACCGCGCCCTCCTCCCGCAGCACCCGCCATTCGGCCGCCCCCGCCCCGGGCAAAAGGGCCACCGCCCGCCACACCCACTTGGCCCAGCGGGTCACCCCGGGGCTGCGGCGCAGGACCACGCCGACCGGCAAGCTGAGCTCCTTGGGCGGCGTTTGGGCATTTCCTTCCTGGCCGGGCTTGTGTTCTATGGTGTTCATGGCCCCTCCGAGATATGGAAAATTATTAGGGCCGTCCGGCAAGCGCTGTCAAACAAGGTGCCGCCAGGGAGGAGGAAACACATGACCAAGGTGGACCGCTTGCTGCTGTGTTCCTGCGCGGGCAGCCAAGCCATCGACCCCAAGACCGCCGGTGCCGCCATCGGTGCCGAAAACGTGATCACGGCCAGCCGCCTGTGCGAGGCGGAGTTGGACACGGCCGGTGCCGCCTTGGCCAAGCCGGGCACCACGGTGATCGCCTGCGGCCAGATGGCCGCCCTGTTCGCCGACTTGGCCGAGGATGTGGACAGCCCCGGCACCCTGCGCGCGATCGACATCCGGGACCGGGCCGGCTGGTCCGACGCGCCCCAGGCCCATGCCAAGCAGGCGGCGCTGCTGGCCGAAGGGGTGCTGACCCCGCCGCCAACCCCGGTCAAGACCATCACGTCGGACGGGGTGTGCCTGATCCTGGGCGGGGAGGAGGCGCTGGACGCCGCCCGGCGCCTTGAAGACACCCTGGCGGTGACCTGCCTGTTGGACACCGCCCCGGACCTGGTCCGCCCGACCACCGGCTTCGACATTGCCTTGGGCCGGATCCGGGCCGCCACCGGCAGTCTGGGGGCGTTTTCGGTCACGGTGGACGGGTTCGCGCCGATCGATCCGGCGGGCCGGGGGGCCGCCGGGTTCAAGCCGGCCCAGGACAACGCCGCATCGGCCTGTGACATCATCCTGGACCTGCGCCGCGGCGCCCAGCCGCTGTTCAGCGCCCACCACAAACGCGACGGGTATGTGAAGGCCGATCCGGGCGACCCCGCCGCCGTGGCCCGGGCGGTGTTCGAGGCCGCCGATCTGGTCGGCGAATTCGAAAAGCCGCTCTATGTCCGCTATGACGCGTCGATCTGCGCCCATTCCCGGGCCCGCCAGCCGGGCTGCGACCGGTGCCTGCTGGCCTGCCCGACCGGCGCCATCACCTCGGCCGGCGACATGGTCGCGATCGACCCCGGCATTTGCGCCGGCTGCGGCGCCTGTGCCGCCGTCTGCCCGACCGGGGCCGCCAGCTTCGACGACCCGCCGGCCGAACACCTGTTCCGGCGCCTGTCGGCCTTGGCCTCGGCCTATCGCCAGGCCGGCGGCACGGCCCCGCGCCTTCTGGTCCATGACACGGACCACGGCGCCGAGCTGATCCAGCTGTCCGCCCGGTACGGACGCGGCCTGCCCGCCGATGTCCTGCCCCTGGCGGTGGCCAATCTGGAAGGGTTCGGCCATGCGGAGATCCTGGCCGGGTTCGGCGTGGGCTTCGGGGAGGTTGTGGTGCTGATGGCGCCCAAGACCGACCGGACGGTGCCCGATCTGGAACTGGCCCTGGCCGGCGCGATCCTGACCGGCACCGGCCACGGCCAGGACCCACTGCGGGTGATCGCCCCCACCGACCCCGACGGGCTGGAAGCCGCCCTGTTCGACGACGGCCCCACGGCACCGCCGGTGACGGCCGAGCCGATCCTGGCCGTGGGCGGCCGGCGCGACGTGACCCGCCTGGCGGCGACGGCCCTGGCCGCGGCCGCGGGCACAGATCGGGCCGAGGCCCTGCCGCTGCCCGCCGGTGCCCCCTATGGCGCGCTGGCGGTGAACCGGGATGCCTGCACCCTGTGCCTGGCCTGTGTGTCCCTGTGCCCGACCGGCGCGTTGGCCGACAATCCGGAAAAGCCGCAGCTGCGCTTCCAGGAAAGCGCCTGCGTGCAATGCGGCATCTGCGCCGCCGCCTGCCCCGAGGACGCGATCACCCTGGCCCCGCAGCTGGACCTGACCAAGCTGGCCTTGGAACACCGGGTGCTGAACGAGCAGGAGCCGTTCGCGTGCATCGAGTGCGGCGCCCTGTTCGGCGTCAAGGCCACGATCGAGAAGATCAGCGAGAAACTGGCCGGCAAGCACTGGATGTTCACCCAGTCCGACAATGTCCGGCTGATCCAGATGTGCGACGATTGCCGGGTGCGGGCGCAATATCATGGCGAGACCTCACCCTTCCGCATGGGTGAGCGGCCGCGCATCCGCACCACCGAGGACGAGTTGAAATCCCGCGACCGGTTGAACTGACCGGTGCCGCGGGCACAGCAAAAAGGCATCCCCCATGCTGGATGAGGCCACGGTCAAACGGGCCCTATCGGAGATCATCGACCCCGCCCGGGGTGTCGATATCGTCACCGGCGGCCAGGTGAAATCCCTGATGGTCACCGAAGGCCGGGTCAGCTTCATCCTGGAGGTCGATCCCGAACGGGGCCCGGCCATGGAGCCGCTGCGCGCCGCCGCCGAGGCCGCCGTCCAGGCCCTGGACGGGGTCACCGGGGTCAGCGCCATCATGACCGCCCATGTCAAGACCCCCGGCGCCGCCAAGCCGCACCAGTCCAAGCCCGCCCCCGGCCCCGGGGGCCTGACCCCGATCCCGCCCAAGCCGCGGGAGCCGGGCAAGCCCAAGCCGCCGCCGGGGGTCAAGCGGGTGATCGCCGTCGCGTCCGGCAAGGGCGGGGTCGGCAAATCGACCGTCTCCGCCAATCTGGCCGTGGCCCTGGCCGCGCGCGGCAAGAAGGTCGGCATGCTGGACGCAGACATCTACGGCCCCAGCCAGCCGCGCATGCTGGGCGTGGCCGGCCGGCCGTCCAGCCCCGACGGGCGGATCATCCTGCCCCTGCGCAACCACGGCGTGACGCTGATGTCGTTGGGCCTGATGCAGGGCGAGGAGGAGGCGATCGTCTGGCGCGGGCCGATGTTGATGGGGGCGTTGCAGCAGATGCTGGGCCAGGTGCAATGGGGCAAGCTGGATGTACTGATCGTCGATC
>CAYNRD010000212.1:0-2386 GCA_964399515.1 uncultured Mycobacteriaceae bacterium
CGGGCGTGGTGCCTCAAATCTCCTGCATCATGGGCCCGTGCGCGGGCGGGGCCGTGTACTCCCCGGCCATGACCGACTTCATCTTCATGGTGAAGGACAGCTCTTACATGTTTGTAACAGGACCGGAAGTGGTCAAGACTGTTACCCATGAGGTGGTGACGGCCGAAGAGCTGGGCGGGGCGGTCACCCACACCGTGAAATCCGGCGTCGCCGATCTGGCCTTGGAAAACGATGTCGAGGCGCTGTTGCGCCTGCGCCAGTTCATCGACTACCTGCCGGCGTCCAACCGGGACCAGCCGCCGGTCAAGCCGACCAATGACCCGGTCGACCGGCCCGAATACGCGCTCGACACCCTGGTGCCGGACAACCCCAACAAGCCCTATGACATGCGGGAGTTGATCCTGCGCGTGGTGGACGAGAGCGAGTTTTTCGAACTGCAGCCGGGCTATGCCCAGAACATCCTGATCGGCTTCGGGCGTATGAACGGCCACACGGTTGGGTTCGTCGCCAACCAGCCCATGGTGCTGGCCGGCTGTTTGGACATCGACAGCGCGCGCAAGGCCGGCCGCTTCGTCCGGTTCTGTGACTGTTTCAACATCCCGATCGTCACCTTCGTCGACGTGCCCGGCTTTTTGCCCGGCACCGCCCAGGAGTATGGCGGCATCATCAAGCATGGGGCGAAGCTGTTGTTCGCCTATGCCGAGGCGACGGTGCCCAAGATCACCATCATCACCCGCAAGGCCTATGGCGGCGCCTATGACGTGATGGCGTCCAAGCATTTGCGCGGCGACGTCAACTATGCCTGGCCCAGCGCGGAAATCGCCGTGATGGGGCCGAAGGGGGCCGTGGAAATCATCTTCCGCGCCGACGCGGGCGACCCGGACAAGATCGAGGCCCGCACCGAGGAATACCGCGCCAAATTCGCCAACCCGTTCGTGGCCGCCTCCCGCGGGTACATCGATGATGTGATCATGCCCCACAACACCCGGCGCCGGATCTGCCGGGCCTTGGACGTGCTGAAGAATAAACACCTCCAGAACCCCTGGAAAAAGCACGACAACATTCCACTATAGCGCACTTGCGCCCACAAACCGGGAAGCCGAGAGCGCCCCTTCGATCAGCCCGCCATGGTCCCGGTCCGCCTCCGCCGCGATCAGGCGCAGCTTGCCACCCATCACGGGCTGGCTGAGCGCGGGGTCGCCATAGGCCGGGTGGCCGGGCAGGGGGGCGTGATCGGCGCCGGTGGCGCAAAGCGGGTCCCGCGACCAATCCTTGATGATCAGATGGCGGGGCTCGGCCGCCTGGGGGCCGAACAGCCGGGCCAACTGGGCGCGCACGGCCGCTTCGAGTTGGCAGCGGTGCCGGGCGCGGCTGGCCGCATCCGAGCCGAAAAAGCCAAAGATCGCCCCCGGCCCGCCCTCACCATCGGGGCTGGCGTCATGCAATTCGGACAGCGGCCCCGTTTGGCTGACCGCCCCGCCGGACAGGCCGGCCCCGCGCCAGAACGGCCGGTCATAGAGCGCCATGGCCTTGGCGTGTCCGGCCATCCAGGTCGGGGTCGCCCGCCAAACGGCCAGGACCGCCGGCTCGACCGCTGGGTCGAACACCAGGCCCGCCGCCAGGCGCGGCGGCAGCGCCAGATAGGCGCGCGCCGCCTCGACCGCCACGGAGCCGGTGTCGGTTTCGGCCGTGATGCGCAGCCGGTCACCCAAATCGGCCACGCCGGTCACCCGCGCCCCGAAACGGATGTCCAGGCCACGGGCCAGGGCGTTGGCCAAGGCGCCCACGCCGCCGACGATCCGGACGGCCCCCGGTTGGCGTTGAAACGGGCCGACCGTCACGGCGGCGCCATCCCGCTCCAGGCGCAGGGCGCCGGTCTCCGCCTGGCCGAAGCCCTGGATCAGGCCGGAGCCCAGCAGGGCGGCGATGCGCGGCTGGGCGGCCGGCCAGACCCAGGCCGGCCCCAAATCATAGGCGTGCCCGTCCCGCCGCACGGACAGCGCGCGACCGCCGACCCGATGCCGGGCTTCCAGCACCCGGCACCGGTAACCCCGGTCCCGGGCAGCCCGGGCCAGGGCCAGGCCGCTGAGACCGGCGCCGATCACCAGAACCTCGGTCACGGGGCCTCCATGGGGTTGGGGAAGACCTGCAAAACCAACCGCTTGGCACAGGTTAAAAGGTGCATCGCGGGCTGCATCGGACGGCCAAGCATGCTATCGAGACGGCACTGACTCCTCCGATTATCCGATTCTGTCCGGGTTCCGCCATGTTCAGTAAGATTCTGATTGCCAATCGGGGCGAAATCGCCCTTCGCATTCATAGAGCCTGCAAGGAGATGGGCATCGCAACCGTCGCGGTGCACTCAACCGCCGACGCGGACGCCATG
>CAYNRD010000212.1:2396-4867 GCA_964399515.1 uncultured Mycobacteriaceae bacterium
GCGAGTTCGCGTGCCGGGTGATCAAGACCGCCCGGCGCCTGGGCATCGCCACGGTGGCGGTGTACTCGGACTCGGACAAGCTGGCGCTCCACCGGGAGATGGCCGACGAGTCTGTGCCCCTGGGCGGCCAGACCGCCGCCGAGAGCTATCTGCTGGCCGACCGGATCATCGCGGCCTGCCACCAGACCGGGGCCGAGGCGGTGCATCCCGGGTACGGTTTCTTGAGTGAGAATGCCGGCTTCGTCCGCGCCCTAGAGGCGGCGGGGATCGTGTTCATCGGCCCCGGTGCCGACGCCATTGAGGCGATGGGCGACAAGATCCGCTCCAAGAAGCTGGCGGCGGAGGCGGGGGTATCGACCGTCCCGGGCCATCCCGACGCCATCGACGACCCCGACCAGGCGGTGACCATCGCGGACGGCATCGGCTATCCGGTGATGCTGAAGGCGTCGGCCGGCGGTGGCGGCAAAGGCATGCGCCTGGCCTTTACCGCCGCCGAGGTGCGGGAGGGGCTGGTCTCCGCCCGGAACGAGGCCCAAGCCGCCTTCGGCGATGGCCGGGTGTTCATCGAGAAATTCATCCAGGAACCGCGCCACATCGAAATCCAGGTGTTGGCCGATTCCCAAGGCAACACCGTCCACCTGTTCGAGCGGGAATGTTCGATCCAGCGCCGGCACCAGAAGGTGATCGAGGAGGCGCCGAGCCCGTTCCTGACCCCCGAACGCCGGGCGGCCATGGGGGCGCAGGCGGTGGCCCTGGCCCAGGCCGTGGGCTACCGCTCGGCCGGCACGGTGGAGTTCATCGTCGATCCCCAGGGCGGCTTCTACTTCTTGGAGATGTACACGCGGCTGCAGGTCGAACACCCGGTGACGGAAAAGATCACCGGCCTGGATCTGGTCGAACAGATGATCCGGATCGCGGCCGGGGAGCCGCTGGGCTTCGGCCAGGACGCCCTGGCGATCACCGGCTGGGCGATCGAAAGCCGCCTGTATGCCGAGGACCCGTACCGGAACTTCCTGCCCTCCATCGGCCGGCTGACCCGGTTCAACCCGCCGCCCTTCTCCGACCTGGAGGATGACGACGTGCTGCGCTGTGACACCGGCGTCTATGAGGGCAGCGAAATCACGGTCAACTTCGATCCGATGATCGCCAAGCTGATCACCCATGGCAAAACCCGGGACGAGGCAATCGATTTGATGGGCGAGGCCCTGGATACCACGGTGTTGCGTGGCATCCGGCACAATCTGGTGTTCCTGGCGGCCCTGATGGCCCATCCCCGGTTCCGGGAAGGGCGCCTGTCGACCAATTTCATCGCCGAGGAGTTCCCCGAAGGCTTCCACGGTCGGGACCTGGACGGGGAGGAGTTCGACCGGATCATCGCGGTGGCCGCGGCCGTGCACCGCAAGACCGTGGACCGGGACCGCAAGATCTCCGGCCAGTTGGACGGGTTCTCCTCGCCGGCGACCGGGGATTGGGTGGTGCGCTGGGCGGGGATCAGTTTTCCGGTCACCATCACCCCGTTCACCGGCGGCTATTCGATCCGGGTCGGCGGCGGGTCGATCCGGGTGATCGGCGAGTGGGAAATCGGCGACCCGCTGTTCGACGGCACCGTCGATGGCAAGCGCATGATCGTCCAGATCGACCGGGACGGCATCGGCTACACCCTGACCCATGCGGGGGCTGAATTCGACCTGCAGGTGTTGAGCGTCACCGCCGCGGCCCTTTCGGACCTGATGCCGGTCAAGGAGCCGCCGGATCTCAGCAAGTTCCTGCTCGCCCCCATGCCGGGCCTGCTGGTGTCGGTCACGGCGGAGCCCGGCCAGCGGGTCGAGGCCGGGGAGGCGTTGGCGGTGGTCGAGGCCATGAAGATGGAGAACATCCTGCGGTCCGGTTCCGGTGGGGTGGTCAAGGCGGTGCACGCCCGGGCCGGTGACAGCCTGGCCGTGGACGCCAAGATCCTGGAATTCGAGTGATCCCGGCGGCCATGGCCGGGGCGGGCGACGCCATCGACCCCCGGGCGTGGGCGGCGCGCGCCGCGTGGTTCGACCACACCCTGGAGACCGCGCGGGGCAAGGGTGCGGCCCCCTTGGAACTGGGCGACCATGCCCAGGCCCTGATGGTCGAGGTGGAGACCTGCTTTTGCGCCGGCGCCTGGCTGGCCACGGTGATCCTGGCCTGCGCCGTGGTCGAGGCCCAGATCCGGGAAAGCGGCCATGACGGCCACCACGCCATGACCCGCATCGACCAGCTGTTCGAGGATGCCGGGCTTCTGGAGGAGGTCGACTGGCTGCGCCGGCGCCGAAACCAGTTGCTGCACCGGGGCGACACCCCGGTGTTGAGTGTCGACATGCATTGGTTCCAAGCCGACGCGTTGGAGGACGATGCCCGGGCGGCGGTCGCGCTGATGGCCGATGCTGTCTACGGCGTGGCGGTACGGCGGCCATGACCGGCGGGACCGCCACCGCCACCCGGAC
>CAYNRD010000213.1:0-4861 GCA_964399515.1 uncultured Mycobacteriaceae bacterium
GCACAGGCCGCCGCCGCCGGCCTCCTCGGGGAAGTTGGCGGCGTAAAATCCCAGATCGATCACCTTTTGCTTCAGGGTTTCGGCCAGCTCCCGCGGGACCGCGCCGGTGCGCTCGACCAGCGCCTCGTGGGGATAGATCTCCTGCTCGACGAAGGCGCGCACGGTGGCGACGATCAGCTCTTGCTCGTCCGAGAGGCGGAAATCCATCTCAGACCGGCGCCCGTTTGGTCAGCCGCAGGCGCTCACGCACCTCATCGGGGCCGGCGACGCCACCGCCCATCGCCTCCACCAACGCGACCGCGCGGGCGACCAATTGGGCGTTGGTCGCCTTGACCCCCTTGGCCAGATACAGATTGTCCTCCAGCCCAACCCGGATATTGCCGCCCAGGATCGGCATCAGGGCGGCGAAGGGCAGCTCCATGCGCCCCAGGGCGAAGCCCGAGAACACCCACCCGTCCGGAATGGCGGTGACCATGGCCAGGGTGGTGTGCGGGTCATCGGGCGCCCCCCAAGGCACGCCCATGCACAGCTGGACCAGGACCGGCTCATCGACCAGCCCATCCCGGGCCAGCCGCTTGGCGAAGGCCAGATGGCCGGTGTCGAACACCTCGATCTCCGGCTTGACCCCCAAATCCCGCATGCCGGACGCCAGCGCGCGCAGCATGGCGGGGGTGTTGGTCATGATGTAATCGCCCTCGCCGAAATTCATCGTGCCGCAATCCAGGGTGCACAGCTCGGGCCGGCAGTTGGCGATGTGGGCCAGGCGTTCCTGCGCACCGGCCATGTCCGTGGCGCCCGCATCCACGGGCAAGGGCGCATGGGCCGGGCCCAGGGTCAGATCCCCGCCCGTGCCGGCGGTCAGGTTCAGCACCACGTCGGTCTCGGCGGCACGGATCCGGTCGACCACCTCCCGGAACAGGGCCGGGTCCCGGGACGCGGCCCCGGTTTCCGGGTCGCGGACATGGCAGTGGACCACGGCGGCCCCGGCCTTGGCGGCGGCGATGGCGTCCGCCGCGATCTGTTCGGGGGTGATCGGCACCTGGTCGGATTTCGACACGGTGTCGCCGGAGCCGGTGACGGCGCAGGTGATGAACGGCCGCCACTCAACCCTGGGCGTCATCGGCGCTCTCCCTTCGCGTAATGGGCTTCGATGCGGGACTGGATCAGCTCGAACACGATCGACAGCAGCCAGTAGACCAGGGCCGCCGTGATCAGCATCTCCAGATGCTTGAATTCGGCCCGGCCTTGGGTTTTGGCCAGGAAGGTCAGCTCCCACACGCCGACCACGGAGATCAGGGAGCTGTCCTTCAGCATGGCGATGAACTGGTTTCCGATCGGCGGCACCACGATGCGGATCGCCTGGGGCAGAACGATCAGGCGTAGGGTCTGGCTTTGCTTCAGGCCCAGGGCCGAGGCCGCCTCCCGCTGGCCCTGGGGCACGGCCTCGATGCCGGCCCGGAAGATCTCCGCCATATAGGCGCCGTAGCAGATCGCCAGCGCCGCGATGCCCGCCGGCACCGGATCCAGCACAAAGCCGATCTGCGGCAGGCCGATATACAGCAGGTACAACTGCATCAACAGCGGCAGGCCGCGGAAGAAGGAAATGTAGAAGGTGGCGCAGCCCTGGGCGATCGGGTTGCGGGACAGTTTGGCCAAGGCCACCAACAGCGCGATCGCGCAGGCGATCGCGATGGAGATCAGCGACACATAAATGGTCGTGAACGCCCCTTGGGTGATCAGAAAGCCGATCCGACTGCCGATGAACTCATAGGACAGGTCGAAGGAATAAAAAAACGCCAGGAACAGCGCCAACAGCTGCGCCCACACCACCAGCAGCTTGACGACGAACGGCCCGGGCAGGCGGCCGACCAGCCAGACATCGGCCCACAGCAGGGCCGTGACCACCAACGCGCAGACGAACCGGCCGTAAAGCCCGGCGTCATTCGGGTCGCCGATCGCCGGCGCCAGCAGCTGGCCGATGATCGACGGGCTGAGGTCCAACGCCATCAGGGCCAGGAACACCAGCCCATAGGGCCAATAGGCGCGCAGCACAGCCCCCGGCGAGGGCAGGGTGACGGTGGTGGTCTGGGCGGGAAGCGGGGCGACGGTCATGGCGGTGGGGCGGGCTGGAGCCGGCGCCCAAGGCGGCGCCGGCCCCCGACCCTCACTCCGTGACCGTGGTCAGGTCGGCGCCGTACCACTTCCGGGACAGGGTGGTCAGCGTGCCGTCCGCGCGCATCTCATCGACGATCTTGGCCACCTTTTCCGAGAAGGCCGGGTCGACCTTGTCCACCGCCACCGCCAACGGCTCATAGAACGCGGGCTCACCCACCACCTTCATGGGATAGCCGGCGTCGATCGCCGCCAGGATGGTCGGCAGGGCCGACATCACCGCGTCGACCCGCACGCCATCGCCCAGGCGCAGATCGTCGAAGGCGCTGGTGTCGGTCTCATAGGTGCGGATCTCCCCGGCGGTGACGGCGTATTCGAACGGCGGCGTGCCCTCGGCGTCGATGACCAGCTCCTTGTTCAGGTAGTTGTCATAGGTGCAGCCGCCGCACACGCCGATCCGCTTGCCATTCAGCGCGTTGGTGTCCGTCACCGGGCTGTCGGCGTGCACGGCGAAGCTGGCCGGGGTGAAGTAGTACACCGCGGGGAAGTCCAGCACCTCCGCGCGCGCCTTGGTCGGGGTCATCGAGCCGACGGAGATGTCCCAGCGGCCGTTCCAGCGCCCGGCGGTGATGATCTCCCAGGATGGGGTGACGATCTCCAGCTCGACGCCCATGCGCTTGGCGATTTCCTTGCCGACATCAACATCGAACCCGTCCATCTCATTGTTTTCGTTCAAGAAGGACTGGGGTGGGTAGGACGGGTCGGACGACATGACCAAGACCCCGTTCGCCATCACCCGATCCAGGGTTTCGCCGGCCAGGGCGGGCAGGGTCGTGCCCAGGGCCAGGGCCGCGGCGGCCACGCCGGCCGTCAGGGATTTGAACACCATCGGAAAGCCTCCTGTTTGGATTTTTGTGATCCCAAGTTGACCCGGGCCGAGCCACGACCGTCAAGCGGGGTCGAACAGCACCCGCATGCGGCTCTCATAATCTTCCCGGTTGTGGTAGCAGCCGTGGAAGACCCGTTTGCCGACGAAGCCCATGCGGCCGTGCAGCAGCCGCCAATTGTCGAAGATCAGGGTCATGCCCGGGCGCAAGGGGATCTTCAGCCAATTGGCCTGGTCCATGATGCGAGCGTGCAAGGCGCCATAGGCCCGGTAGAACGCCGCCATGGCCTGGGGGTCCAGCAAGAAGGGCGCCCGGTCGTAATTGTTGAAGCTGACCTGGATTACGGCGCCGGTGCGGTCCAGGCGCAGGGCCGGCCGTTCGGCGCGCAGATGCACCCCAGGCTCGATATAGCGGGCTGGCACCGGTGTTTCCGCCAGCACCCGGAAGGCTTCGGGGTCTTCGGCGCGCAGGTCCGCCGCCAGCGCCAAGCCGTCCACCAGGATGGTGTCGCCGCCCTTGGCGTCATAGTCCATGCAGGTGAACATCTGCAGGCCCGGCGCGTCCGGACTGTAGGTGGCGTCGGTGTGGGGTTCCAGGAATTGGCTGGAATAGGCGCTGTCGCCGTGGTCGGTCAGCTCCGCCGACAGGGTCCACATGCCGCCGAAGATGGTCTCCCGCACATAGCCGATCCGGCGGGCCAGGCGCTCGACCGCCGCCGGCTCGGTCGGCGTGCCGCTGATCAGCACGAAGCCCAGCCGGTGCAGTTCGGCCAGGGCCGCTTTCAGCCCGTGCTCGGTTTCAACCACGGCGTCATGGGCGTGGCTGTCCGGCACGGCGATGCCCTGGCCCGCCCGCCACAGCCGGCGATGCAGCCCCGGCGCGTGGCTTTCCGGCGCCACCCCGGCCGCCCGGGCCAGCAGGCGGGCGGACACCCAGGTGCGCGGGGCCGCCGGGCGCCAGGCAATCGCCACCCCGTCGCCGCCCGGCGCCAGATCCACCGCATCGGCGGCCAGATCGGGCGGCAGGGCGAAGGTATCGACCCGGCGCTGCTTGGTGCCAGGGTCCAAACTGTCGGGGTCTTCGCCGTGGTCACGCAGCCACAGCCAGGGAAACAGGCTGGGCCCGCCCGCGCTGGCGGCCCAGGTGACCCGCAGCCCATCGGGTTCGGCCGCCACATCCGCGATCCGGGGTGCCGCCATCTGCGGTGCCGCCATGCGCTTGCCCCCATGCTTGCCAAAACCTTAACAAAACGCTGCCATAACCGTCACGGACCTGTCCAGGCGGCCGGGTGCAGCGGATCACATCGTTCCGCCGCATCGCGGCCCTAGGTTAGGGTCAGGGACCAATCTTCATGGGCGGCGCGGGCGTGGGCATGATCGGAACACGGCGGATGGCACTGGCGGCGGCGATGCTGCTGGCCGGGTGCGTGGCCACGCCGACCGAACAGCTGGCGGCCCCGGTGGGCCAGGGCTTGGACCGGTTCCCCAGCGACGGCGATGACCTGGCCACCGCCGCCCTGACCCCGGGACGGGTCAACCCGTGGTGGGTGCGCGCCCTGGACGCACCCCTGTCCGCCAGCGTCATCGGCTCGTTCCAGACCAGCCAAAGCCTGGCCGAAGCGGCGGCGAACGTGGATCTGGCGGCGGCCAATCTGCGTCTGGCCACGGCGGGGTTGGGGCCAACCCTGGACATCAACACCAGCGCCCAGGTGGCCGACGGCCCGATCGAGCTGACCGAGACCTTTTCCGGCAACTACACCGCCACCATCCCGCTGGACGTGTTGGGCGCGCTGCGCGCCGCCCGCGAAGCCGCGCAGTTCGACCTGGAGGTGGCAATCGGCCTGTTGGAGGATGCGAGCCGGG
>CAYNRD010000214.1:0-4822 GCA_964399515.1 uncultured Mycobacteriaceae bacterium
GGGGCCGGCTTGGACGGGCTGGGCGCGCTGATCGAGGACCAGCGCGCCTACGCCAAGGCGGTTCGGCGCCTGTTGAGTGAGCTGGATTTCGACCCGGGCACCGACACCGAAACCCCCGACGATGCCGAGGACGAAGGCGAGGACGCGTCCACCGAAGACCAGCAGACCATGGCCGACCGCCAGCAGGAACAGATGGCGGCCGAGGCGGAGACCAGCGAGGGCGACACCGAGCCGACCGAGGCGACCGAGGTGGAAGGCCAGCCCGATGCCAGCCAGGACCCGTCCAAGGAGATGGCGGGCGAAGAGGAAGCGGCACCGCCCGACAGCCGCCAGCGGCCCGAGGACCCGGGCCCGATCGAGGCCGCGGGGCTGGATTACAAGGCCTACACAATCGATTTCGACGAGGAGGTCGAGGCCGACAGCCTGTGTGACGCGGACGAGTTGACCCGGCTGCGCCTGACCTTGGACCAGCAGTTGCAGCATCTGCAGGGGGCGATCTCCAAGTTGGCCAACCGCCTGCAGCGGCGGCTGATGGCCAAGCAGCAGCGGTCCTGGCACTTCGACCTGGAGGAAGGCATCCTGGATGCCGCCCGGCTGGCCCGGGTGGTCGCCAACCCCATGATGCCACTGTCCTACAAGCAGGAATCCGATATCGCCTTCCGGGACACGGTGGTCAGCCTGCTGATCGACAATTCCGGCTCCATGCGCGGCCGGCCGATCTCGATCGCGGCGATTTCCGCCGACATCTTGACCCGGACACTGGAGCGGTGCGGGGTCAAGGTGGAAATCCTGGGCTTTACCACCCGGGCATGGAAGGGCGGCCAAAGCCGGGAGCGCTGGATCCAGGACGGCAAGCCCGCGGCCCCGGGCCGTCTGAACGACCTGCGACATATCGTCTACAAGCCGGCCGACGCACCCTGGCGGCGCGCGCGCAAGAATCTTGGCCTGATGCTGCGGGAAGGGATCCTGAAGGAGAACATCGACGGAGAGGCGCTGATCTGGGCCCACAAGCGCATCGTCACCCGGCCCGAACAGCGCCGAATCCTGATGGTGATTTCCGATGGCGCGCCCGTGGATGATTCCACCCTGTCGGTGAATGCCGGCAGCTATCTGGAGAAACACCTGAAAGCGGTGATCGAGTGGATCGAGCGGCAATCGGCGGTGGAATTGCTGGCGATTGGCATTGGCCATGATGTCACCCGCTATTACCGGCGGGCGGTGACCATCATCGACGCCGAACAGCTGGCCGGCACCATGGTCGATAAATTGGCCGAACTGTTCGACGAGGATCCCGGCGCCCGGGCGTTCGGCCGGTACGGCTGAGCGCCGATCACACAAACGCGAATGATACCCATTCGCGATTTTTCTGGCGGTCCCGCGACCCCGATGGTAAGGCGTCTCCCCATCGCACCTGTGTGCTGAAACCACTGAACGGGAGACGCCCCATGCGCATCTTGACCGGTTTGCTCGCCGCCGCGGCGACGGTGCCGCTGACCGCCACCCTGGCCCTGGCCGCCGAGGTCAACCTGTACAGCGCCCGTCATTACGATACCGATATCACCCTCTATGATGCCTTCACCGAAGAGACCGGCATCAAGGTCAACCTGATCGAGGGCAACTCCAGCGAGCTGATCGAGCGGATCAAGGCCGAGGGGCGCAACAGCCCGGCCGATCTGCTGATCACGGTCGATGCGGGCCGGCTGTTCCTGGCCGACCAGGAAGCGCTGTTCCAGCCGGTCGAGTCCCAAGTGCTGAACACCCGCATCCCGGACAATCTGCGCCACCCGGACGGCCACTGGTTCGGCCTGTCCAAGCGGGCACGGGTGATCTACTACAACAAGGCCAATGGCCGGCCCGAAGGCCTGGACAGCTATGAGGACCTGGCCGGCCCCGCGGGCCAGGGCGTGTGCATCCGCTCCTCCTCCAACATCTACAACCTGTCGCTGTTGGCCTCGGTGATCGATGCCGCCGGTGCCGATACCGCCGGCAAATGGGCCGAAGGGGTTACCGCCAACATGGCCCGGCCGCCGCAGGGCAACGACACCGCCCAAATCAAGGCGGTGGCCAGCGGCGAATGCCGCCTGGCCCTGGCCAACACCTATTATGTCGGCCGCCTCCTGGCGTCGGACGACCCGGCCGACCGGCAAGCGGGTGAGGCGGTCGGCATCATCTGGCCGAACCAGGACGACCGCGGCACCCATGTCAACATCACCGGCGGCGGTGTCCTGGCCCATGCGCCGAACAAGGACAACGCCGTCAAGCTGCTGGAATTCCTGACCCGAGACCAGGCCCAGACCGTGTTCGCCGAGGGCAACAACGAATATCCGGTGGTGCCGACGGTGGCGGTCTCCGGCCCGATCACCAGCTTCGGCACCTTCAAGGAGGACGCGATCTCCGCCGCGAAGCTCGGGGAAAACCAGGCCGAAGCGGTGAAACTGTTCGACCGCGCCGGTTGGCAGTAACCCGGGCGTCATGGCACCGGACCATTCTGCGGGGGCTTCGGCCCCCGTTTTTTTTGGGCCAACGAACCAGTCCGGACGGGTTACACTGGGGCGGAGGTGTTGAGGAGCCAGCCCATGACCGCAACCACCGCCGTTATCAAGCGGCCCGCCACCTACCAGGACGTGATCGACGCCCCGCCCCATCTGGTGGCGGAATTGATCCATGGTGCGTTGCATCTGCAGCCCCGGCCGCGGCCGCGCCATTCCTTGGCCGCTTCGTCCCTGGGCGATGAATTGGTCAGCCCATTTCAGAAAAGGCGCGGCGGGCCGGGCGGATGGTGGATCCTCGATGAGCCGGAAGTGCATCTGGGGGACGATGTGCTGGTCCCGGATCTGGCCGGCTGGCGGCGGGACCGGATGCCCCAGATGCCCGACACGGCCCATTTCACCCTGCCGCCCGACTGGGTGTGTGAGGTGCTGAGCCCCAGCACGCGGGACTATGACATCACCGACAAGCGCGCGATCTACGGGCGGGCGGGCATCGGCCATCTGTGGCAGGTGGACCCCGACGCCCGCACGCTGGAGGTGTTCGCGCTGGAGGACGGGCGTTGGGTGTTGATCACCGCCCTGCGCGGCACCCAGCCCGTCGCCCAGCCGCCCTTCGCCGCGATCAGCTTCCCCCTATCCGCCCTGTGGGCGTGAGCGGTCACACCGGAGGAACCGCGCCGGTATCACCGCAGGTGGCGGGTCGGCCTTCGATTGGGCTTCACGATCGCGTGAGGCTTCGCCCAGCCCGGGATCGGGCGATGCCGATCGACAGCAGGATCACCGGCAGGATGCCGACCACGACGATGGCCAGGGCCGAGGTCGAGGCCTGGGCCAGCCGCTCATCCGATGCCAGGGTGTAGATCCGGACCGCCAGCGTATCGAAATTGAACGGTCGCAGGATCAAGGTCGCCGGCAGTTCCTTGGCGACATCGACGAACACCAACAGCCCTGCGGTCATCACCCCGCCACGCACGATCGGCAGGTGTACGCGCAACAGGGTCCCCGCGCCGCTTTGGCCCAAAACCCGGGCCGCCATGTCCATGGAGGGGCGAACCTTGCCCAGGCTGGCTTCAATGGTGTTCAGCGCCACGGCCATGAACCGGACCAGATAGGCGAACACCAAGGCGAAGATCGAGCCGGTTAGCAACAGGCCGGTGGAGACACCGAACCGATCACGCATGAACGCGTCCAAGGCGTTGTCGAACCACGCCAGGGGCAACAGCACGCCCACCGCCACCACCGAACCCGGAATGGCATAGCCCAAGCCCGACAGGCGCGCCGCCCCCCAGGTGATCCGGCCCGGGCTTAGCCGCACGCCGTAGGACACCACCACCGCCACCGTGATCGCCAACAGCGCCGTCACCGTGGACAGCAGAACCGTATTGGCGGCAAAGGGCAGGAAGTTGCGACCAATGGCGGCATCGCCGTTGACCAGGGTCAGGTACACCAGCCGTCCGGTCGGGGCCAGAAAGCCTACCAAAACCGGCAGGGCGCAGACCGCGAAGGCCAGCCCGGCCCGGACTCCGGTCAGGGTCTTCGGCGTCAGGTCCTGGTAGCGGTTGGTGGCCTGGTGATAGCGCGCCGCCCCCCGCGACCAGCGCTCCAGGATCAGCAGCAGGGCGACCACCGACAACAGCCCCGCAGCCAATTGCAAGGACGCGATCGGTTGGCCCAGGCCAAACCAGGCCCGGTAGATGCCGGTGGGGAAGGTGGGCACGCCAAAAAATTCCACCGTGCCGTAATCGGCCAACGTCTCCATGGCCACCAGCGCCAAGCCCGCGGCGATCGCCGGCCGCGCCATGGGCAACCCAACCCGATAAAAGCTAAGCCACGGCCCCCGCCCCAGGGTCCGGCTGGCTTCCCACGCGCCGATCGATTGCTCCAGGAACGCCGTACGTGCCAGCATGAACACATACGGATACAGCACGAACGCCATGACGATCACCGCCCCGGGAAGGGAGCGTATGCTTGGAAACCAGTAATCCCGAAAACCCCACCCGGTCAGGTCCCGCAGCAGGGTCTGGACGGGGCCGGCGAACTCCAGCAGGTCGGTGTAGACATAGGCCATCAAATAGGCGGGCATCGCCAGCGGCAGCAGCAGCAGCCACGGGAATACCCGGCTGCCCGGAAACCGGTACATGGTCACCAGCCAGGCCGTGCTGATGCCCAGCATGGCCGCCAGCAGGCACACCCCGACGGTCAACAGCACGGTGTTGATCACATAGCGGGCCAGCACCGTTTCAGCCAAATGGGCGAACACACCGCCCGTATCGGCGAACAGATTGGCCAGCACCACCAGAACCGGGAACGCGACGGCCATGGCCACCGCCACC
>CAYNRD010000215.1:0-4786 GCA_964399515.1 uncultured Mycobacteriaceae bacterium
TGGCCAGCGGCTAGGGGGTGTCGGTGGAGTTCGGCATGACCGTTGCCGTGGGGGGGCTGGTGCTGGCGGACGCCCTGTTCGAGGCCGACCGGGAGGCCCCGGGCCTGATCCTGGATTTCGCCACCCTGACCGGGGCCGCCCGGGTCGCCCTGGGCGCCGATATTCCGGCCCTGTTCACCAATGACGACCGGCTGGCCCAGGATTTCCAGGCGGCGGCCGAGGCGGAGGCGGACCCGGTGTGGCGCTTGCCGCTCCATGACGGGTACAAGAGCCAGCTGAACAGCCCGGTCGCCGATTTGAACAACGCGCCCGCCGGCGGCTTCGCCGGCGCGATCACCGCCGCCTTGTTCCTGGAGCGATTCGTGTCCGCCCGCACCCCATGGGCCCATCTGGATCTTTACGCCTGGAACCAGACCGACCGGCCCGGGCGGCCCAAGGGGGGCGAAGCCATGGGGCTGAGGGCGGCCTTCCGCCTGCTGGAGCAGCGGTATCCGGTAACCAATTGCTGACACTTTGGTGGGAAGGTCACGCGCCACGGTTGGGTCCCGGCGCGCCTTGCCAGGGTTGTGTCCCCCGCCGTGCCCGCCTATGCCGTTGCGCGTGCGCAACGTCTCCGTTTCGACCCCGTCCGCCGGTCCGGACGCCAACCCCCACGCGGCCCGCTAAGCCATGAGCATGGATCTGAAATCCGGTCAGGCGTTGGAAATCTGGCGCAGAACCCTGGTGGAGACGGTGCGCGGCGAAAAGCCGGACCTGTCGACCCGGCAATTCGCGCTGTTGTTGACCGTCTATCTGACCCCGCCGCCCCATACGGTGCGCGGCCTGGCGGAGACCCTGAACATCTCCAAACCGGCCATCACCCGCGCCTTGGACAAGCTGGGCCAGCTGCAATACCTCAAGCGCAAGATCGATGAGAGTGATCGGCGCAACGTGCTGGTGCAGCGTACGGTCAAGGGCTCGGTGTTCTTGAGCGAATTCGCGGATTTGGTCTCCCATTCCGCCAAGACCAGCTGACCGCTTGACCACGCCGCTGGACCCGAACCGGTTTGCCTACCGCCCCGACCTGGCGGCGGCCGCGCTGCGCGGCCGGGTCCGGGACGACCGGTTCGTGACCGGGCAGGATCAGGTGGCGGTGCGCGGCCTGGTGCCGGTGCGCGCGGCGCCCGAGCCCACCGCCATGATGACCACCGAACTGCTGTTCGGCGAAGGCTTCACCGTCTATGAGCGGCGGCCGGATGGCTGGGCCTGGGGGCAATGCGGCCATGACGGCTATGTGGGCTATGCCTGGGCGGAGGCGTTGGGGCCTGTGCCGGCGGCACCGGTCAGCCATCGGGTCGCCGTGCCACGGGCGTTCCTGTATGCCAAGCCGGGCTTCAAGCGCTCGCCGGTCCGCGCGCTCAGCATGGCGGCCCAGGTGGCGGTGACCGGGATGGAGGGGGGCTATGCGCGTATCGCCGCCATGGCCGGCCTGCCCGAGGGCGGCTTTGTCTATGGGCGCTGCCTGGCGCCGGCGGGCCAGGCGATCGGCCGGCCGCTTGAGATCGCCCGCCGGTTCCTGGATGTCCCGTATCTGTGGGGGGGGCGGTCCAGCCTGGGGCTGGACTGTTCCGGGCTGATCCAGATCGCCTGCCAGATGGCGGCGTATGCCTGCCCGCGGGACACGTACATGCAGGCCGATGAACTGGGCCAGGACCTGCCGGCCGAAGCACCGCCGGAGCCGGGCGATATCGTGTTCTTCCCGGGCCATGTCGGGTTTCAGGTGGACGACCGCCACCTGCTGCACGCCAACGCCACCCATATGGCGGTGACCATAGACCCGGTCGATACGGTGGCGGCGTGGACCCTGCGGGCCGAGGGCGCCGGGGTCACCCGCCGGCGTCGGCTGCCGCCGCCCACGCCGCCGTGACCGCGTGCAGCATCCACAACAGGCCGAACAGCGCCGCGAACAGGTTCAGCACCGGGATGCCGAACAACAGGGCGACCGCCACGCCCATGGGCAGGGTGGACAGGCGCGCCCGATCCCGGAACGCCCGCGCCTCAGCCAGCGGCATGCGCCGCTGGGCGGTGACGTCGTACAGGTCCCGGCCGATCAGCCAGCCATTGGCCAATGCCACCAGCAGGTTCACCCCGGGCACCAGCCACAGCGGCAGCAGCACCAGGTTCAACACCGCCGCCCGCCCGACCGAGCCCAAGGCCAAACGCAGGCTTTCCGTGGCCCGCACCTGCCGGGCCGGCGGCAAACCCGGATACCGTCGCCGCTCGATCCGGTCCAGCATGGCCTCGGCATAGACCGCCACCAGGGTGATCACCAAGGGGATCAGCGCGAACCACACCGCCAACCCCGCCCCCAAGACCGCCGTCCAGCCCAACAGGCTGTTCAGCCAGCCCTGCTCGAACCACATGATCAACCCGGCCAGCCACCACACCCCGGCGAAGGCACCGGCCAGCAGGACCAGCGCCGTCCCCGCCGCCAGCAGCAACACCCGCACCCCATCGCCGGACACCGTATCGTCAAACGCCAAAGCCGCGGCACGCACCATGGAATTCAATCTCCAAACCAACCCCTGCCACAGGATCATCCCGGCCCTGTCACCCGAGTTCCGGGCTGTCGCCGTGCCTCAGTAGCCGCGTGCGCGGTCGACCAGATGGTCGGGGGGGAGGCCGGCTTCGAGTTTGCGGATGCCGTCGACCACCAG
The DNA here is from genome assembly GCA_964399515.1 of uncultured Mycobacteriaceae bacterium. Taxonomy (GTDB): domain Bacteria; phylum Pseudomonadota; class Alphaproteobacteria; order DSM-16000; family Inquilinaceae; genus CAYNRD01. Next base: position 2,697 of record CAYNRD010000215.1, read on the forward strand.
GCGGGCGCGGGTCTCCCGGCTGGAGATCGACGCGATGTGCGGGGTCACGGTCACGCCCGGGTGCCGCCACAGCGGGTGATCCTCGGGCAGGGGTTCGGTTGCGAATACGTCCAGGAACGCGCCGCTGATCTGGCCCGCCTCAAGGGCCGCCAGCAAATCCGCCTCGACCAGATGGCCGCCGCGGGCCAGGTTGATCACCCGCGCCCCCCGGGGCAGGCCCGCGAAGGTTCGGGCGTTCAGGATGCCGTGCGTTTGCTGGGTCAGCGGCAACAGGCAGACCAGGATGTCCGTATCCGCCAGGAAGCCCGCAAGACCTTCGGCCCCGGCGAACACCGTCACCCCGTCCACGGATTTGGCGGTACGGGACCAGCCCCGGACCGCGAAGCCGAACCGGGTCAACATGGCGGCGGTGGCCCCGCCCAACGCCCCCAGGCCCATCACGCCGACCGTGCGGTCCCGGGCCGGCTTGCCGATTTCCCACACCCAGCGCCGGTCGCGCTGGTTGGCCATGTGCCGGCGCAGGTCCCGGTGTTCGGACAACACCGCCAGGCAGGCGAACTCCACCATGCGGCCGGTCATGTCCGGATCGACCACCCGGCTGATCGGCAGGCCCGGCGGCAGGTCGGGGGTTTGCAGCACGCCATCGACCCCGGCGCCCATGGAAAAGATCGCCTTCAGCGTGGGCAGGCGGGACAAAATTCCCTCGGTCGGCCGCCACAGATAGGCGTAGTCGACCGTGGCGGGGTCGAAGTCGGGCGCGCCCGCCTCCGGCCAGTGATGGACCTGGAGGGCCGGCATCACCTCGGCGAAGATCCGCCGCCATTCCTGAAAGTTCTCGGCGCCCACGGGCGCCATCACAAGGCTGGGCATGCCACCCCCTCCGTCAATAGCCGGCGTCGGGATCGACCAGATTGTCCAAGGGCTGGCCGGCCAGGTGCTTGGCCAGGCTGCGGGCCACGGTTTCCGCCGCGCTGTCCGGCAGGGTCAGCGCCGCCACATGGGGGGTGATGGTGATCTCCGGCCGGCCCCAGAACGGATGCTCCGCCGGCAGGGGCTCGGTTTCGAACACGTCCAGCGCCGCCGAGCCGATCTGGCCGGTGTCCAAGGCCGGGATCAGATCCGCCTCGACCAGATGGCCGCCCCGGCCGGCATTGATCAGATGCGCCCCCTTGGGCAACCGCGCGAACAGGTTGCGGTCCAGAAGGCCCCTTGTGTCTTCGGTCAAGGGCAGCAGGCAGACCAGGCATTCGGTCCGGGCCAGGAAGTCCGGTAGTTGCCCGGGACCCGTGTAACAGGCGATCCGGTCGATCTGTTTCGGGGTCCGGCTCCATCCCGCCACGTCATAGCGCAGATCGGCCAGGCGTTGGGCGGCCTCCCGCCCCAATTCGCCCAGGCCCAGGATGCCGACCCGGCAGTCCCGGGCCAGGCGCTCGTCCCGCTGATGCCACTGTCGGGACGCCGCCTGGCGGCGGTAGTACCGCCCGCCCCGGTGCCACTCCAGCACCTGCCAGCAGACATACTCCGCCATGCCCTCGGTCAGGCTGCGGTCGACCATGCGCACCAGCGGCACCTGGCGGGGGAAAGCCGGGTCGGACAGCACCCCATCGACGCCGGCGCCGGTGTTCAGGATCAGTTCCAGATTCGGCAGGCTGGCCAGCAGGCCCGGCTTCGGCCGCCAGACCAGCGCGTACCGGATCTGCGCCGGGTCGCCGATCTCCGGCCACACCCGGAAGTCCAGGTCCGGATGGTGGCGCGCCATGGCCCGGCGCCAGTCGGCCGGGTCATCCAGCTCGGAATAGAACATCAGCGCCATGGGCAGCCCCAGGCGCGCATTCGGATGTTGCGGAAACAGCGCATCATGATGTCGATCAAAGTCGCGGATGACGGTTCGGGCACAGTGCGGCGCTGGCGGCCCATCACGGGCACCCGCACCGACCACAGGGAGCGTCGAGCTTAACCATGCGCACGCCTTGCGAAAACCACCTGCATCAAGCCCAGGAACTGATCGCCGTCGGCCTGGAGGTTGACGCCGCCGATCGGCTCACCCGCCTGAACGCCTGTTCGAAACTGTCCGATTGCGGCCAGGCGAC
>CAYNRD010000216.1:0-4756 GCA_964399515.1 uncultured Mycobacteriaceae bacterium
CGGCCGCCGCCTGTTCGGCCGCGCGGCACCGGTTCCACCCGGGACCGAGGGGGTCTGACATGGGGTGGGAGGCGGCCCTGGCCCTGAGGCTGGGCACCTTGATCCTGCAGATGCTGCTGGGCTTGCCGGTGGCCTTCGCCTTCATGGGGGTGAACCTGCTGGGCGCCTGGGTGTTCCTGGGCGGGGAGGCCGGGCTGGAGCTGATGGTGCGCAACACCTTCGCGGCCGTGTCCAATTTCGCCCTGGCGCCCATCCCGCTGTTCCTGCTGATGGGGGAAACCCTGTTCCACATCGGCGTCGCCCATAAGGCGATCGACGCCATCGACCGGCTGATCGCGCGGGTGCCCGGGCGGCTTGGCGTGGTGGCGGTGTCGGGCGGGGTGGTGTTCTCCTCCCTGTCGGGCTCGACCATCGCGAACACGGCGGTCCTGGGCTCGGCGCTGCTGCCGGACATGCTGAAGCGCGGCTATCACCTGTCGATCGCGCTGGGGCCGATCATGGCGACGGGGTCGATATCGCCATGCTGATCCCGCCTTCGGCCCTGGCGGTGCTGCTGGGCTCGCTGGCCGGGATCTCCATCGCGCAACTGCTGATCGCCGGCATCGTCCCGGGCCTGCTGATGGGGGCTGCGTTCATTGGCTACATCCTGCTGCGTTGCCGGCTGAACCCGCGGCTGGCACCGTCCTATGACGTCGCGGCCATGTCCGGCGCAGAACGCTGGCGGCCGTTCGTGGTCTATGTGCTGCCGCTGCTGGTGATCTTCGTGGTCGTGGTCGGCTCGATCCTGGGCGGCTTCGCGACCCCGACCGAATCCGCGGCCCTGGGGGCGGTCGCCGCCCTTTTGGCCTGCGCGGCCTATGGGCGGCTGACCGTGACCGCCCTGGTCACATCCCTGTTCGAGACCGCGAAGGTGTCGGTGATGATCCTGTTCATCATCGCCTCCAGCCTGGCCTTCGCCCAGGTCCTGGCGTTTTCCGGCGCCACCTCGGGCCTGTTGGGCACGGTCGACGGCCTGGGCCTGAGCCCGGCGATGCTGCTGCTGGCCATGCTGCTGGTGCTGTTGTTCCTGGGCTGCTTCATCGACCAGGTGTCCATGGCGCTGATCACCTTGCCGTTTTTCATTCCGCTGGCGCAAAGTGCCCGGCTGGACCTGATCTGGTTCGCTGTGTTGGTGCTGATCGTCATGGAGATCAGCTTCACCACCCCCCCCTTTCGGCCTGCTGTTGTATGTGATGAAGGCGGTGGCCCCGCCCCAGATCACCATGGTGCAGATCTACGGCGCCGCCGTGCCGGTCATCATCATCAAGGGGCTGGTGTTGGCCCTGATCCTGTGGGTGCCGGCGCAAATTCAACGGTAAAGACGGGGAGGGCGAGTTATAATTTCGAAATCGAAACGGATGCGAGCCATGGTGGCGTCGCTGCTGGCCGCGACGGTCGCAGCACCGGCATCGGCCCTGGCACCTTCGCCCGCTGCGCCTACCACCTGGGGCTGGACGGCGCCCGCAGCTATGAGCTCAGCCACCGGCGGTCGAACACCATGTCGGCCTCGCCGTTCGGCCGGCCGTTGGCGTATGCCTTCACCCCGTCCGTGTCCCTGCCCGGCACCCGGCATGTGTTCAATGGTGAGCAGGTGCTGGGCGGCGAGCCCGGCGCCCAGGGCACCCAGATGGACGCGTTGGGCCATTTCGCCTTCTACGACCAGGTCTGGTCGGGGGAGGCGGAGGCGCCGCTGGACAGCGCCCAATATTATGGCGGCTTCACCCAAGGGCAGGTCAAACCCAGCCCGGACTCGCCGCTGTTGAAACTGGGCATCGAGCAGGTGCCGCCGATCGTCACCTCGGCGGTGCTGCTGGACGCCAAGACCCATCTGGGCGGTGGGGACGCCCTTGAGCCCCGCCAGCTGATCACGGCCGCCGATATCGAGGCGATGCTGGACGCCCAGGGCCTGTCCTGGCGCGGCATCCTGCCTGGCGATGTGGTGTATGTGTACACCGGCTGGTCCGAGAATTGGGCCGATCCGGATGAGGCCCAGCGCGATTACGGCCAAGGCCCCTGCCTGGGCCGGGACGCGGCGGACTATCTGGCCGAGCGCGGCGTGGTGCTGGTGGCATTGGACAATCCGTTCACCGATCCGGTCGCGGCGGGCCAGTTGCAGGGCCAGGCCGCCCCGCCCCAGGGGCTGGAGGACGGGCTGCCGTTCGTGATCCACCACGTCAACCTGGCCGTCGCCGGCATCCACCAGATTCAGAACGCCAAGCTGGACGCCCTGGCCGCCGACCGGGTCTGGACCAGCTGCACCTTGGTGCTGCCCCTACGCTCCAAGGGCCATGCCGGCTCCCCCGTCCGCCCCGTCGCCATCGGCCGGCCAAGCGGCTGAGTGGTCTTTCATTGTCGGTGCGGGGGCTGGCGGTCTACACCGGGGCGTTGGTCTTCAATCATGGTGCGAAGTCATGCTGGTTGCGCGCACCGGTATGGGGGGGATGGTCACCGCCCCCCATCACCTGGCCGCCGAGGCCGGGGCCGATATCCTGCGCGAGGGCGGCAATGCCATCGAGGCCATGGTGGCGGCGGCGGCGACGATCGCGGTGGTCTATCCGCACATGAACGCCATCGGCGGTGATGGGTTCTGGCTGATCTCGGCCCCGGGGGCGGAGCCGATCGCGATCCGGGCCTGTGGGCCGGCGGCCGATCTGGCCACCCTGGACGCCTACGCCGATGCGGACGCGATCCCGGCCCGGGGGCCGCGCGCGGCCTTGACCGTGGCAGGCGCGATCGCCGGCTGGGCGGAGGCCTTGGCGGTGGCCGAAGGTCTGGGCGCGCGGCTGCCCCTGTCCCGCCTGTTGTCCGACGCCATCGGCCACGGGCGGGACGGCATCGTGGTCACCCGCTCCCAGGCGGCGTTGACGGCTGAAAAAGCCGGGGAATTGCTGGGTCAGCCGGGCTTCAAAACGATTTATGCCCCCCTGGGCCCGCCGGCCGAGGGCACGGTGCTGCGCCAAACCGCCCTGGCCGACACCCTGGCCCGTCTGGCCTCGGCTGGCTTGGACGATTTCTACCGGGGTGATCTGGCGCGCGCCGTGGCGGCCGGGCTGGAGGCCGCCGGCAGCCCCCTGCGCCTGGCCGATCTGGAGCGGTACCGGGCCACCCGCGTGGCGCCGATCAAGGCCGATCTGGCCCAAGGTACGGTCTACAACCTGCCGCCGCCGACCCAGGGCGTGTCGTCCCTGATGATCCTGGGCCTGTATGAGCGGCTGGGGGTTCCGGGCGCGGAGGCGGACGGCTTCGCCCATATCCATGGCCTGGTCGAGGCCACCAAGCGTGCCTTCATCCTGAGGAACGCCCATTTGGGCGATCAGGACGCCATGGACCCCGGCTGGCGGGACTGGCTGTCGGATCCGGTGATCACCCGGGAAGCCGCCCAGATCGACCGCAACCGCGCCGCCCCCTGGCCCCATCCGGCCAAGCCGGGCGACACCATCTGGATGGGGGCGGTGGATGTCGCCGGCATCGCGGTCAGCTACATCCAATCCACCTATTGGGAGTTTGGCTCGGGCGTGATCGCGGGCGATACGGGCGTGGTGTGGCAAAACCGGGGGGCGGGGTTCAGCCTCCTGCCCGGGCCCAACCAGCTGGCGCCCGGCAAGCTGCCCTTCCATACCCTGAACCCGGCCTTGGCCCGCCTGAACGACGGCCGCACGTTGAGCTACGGGACAATGGGTGGCGAGGGCCAGCCCCAGACCCAGGCCCTGCTCTACACCCGCCACGTCACCTACGGCCAGGACCTGCAACAGGCGGTCTCCGCCCCGCGCTTCCTCCTGGGCCGCACCTGGGGCGAACAGTCCACCAACCTGAAGCTGGAAAACCGTTTCGACCCCGAGTTGATCGAGGATTTGCGCCAAGCCGGCCACGACCTGGCCGTCCACGGCCCCTATGAGGACATCATGGGCCATGCCGGCATGGTCTCGATCGACCAGGACGGCGTTATCCGCGGCGCCGCCGACCCCCGCGCCGACGGTGCGGCTGCTGGGGTTTAGGCGGCCCGCGCCGCCGCCATGGCGGGGTTCTGCAGGGGGGTGCGGGTGCCGGGTCGGATGATCGCCGGGTCATAGGCTTTCCGCGCGAACACCTCCCGCACCAGGGGCGCGAAATGGTCCAGGGGCAGGCTTGGATAGGCGGGGTCGAAGCTGGCCTGGTCCCACCGTTCGCAGAATTCGGCGCAGTCGTTGAAATAGGGGTGGCCCTTGAACGCGTCCCGCTTGTGGGGGTTGGCGCCGACATGGTGGCCGTAATACAGCATCTGGAAGTCGCCGTGCTGTGCCACCACCCAGGTGCATTGCTCGCGCACGAACGGCTTCAGGATCGCGGCGGCGTATTCGTCATGGTTGAAGGGTGCGTAGATGTCCCCGATGTCGTGCAGCAGGGCCGCGACCAGCCAGTCGGTGTCCGCGCCGTCCCGCCAGGCCCGGGTGGCCGATTGCAGGCAATGCTCCAGCCGGGTGACCTGGTAGCCCGACAGGCTTTCATCCAGGCTGACCAGGGCATCCAGCAGCCGGTCGGCGGTGCCGGCGGCGAACTGCCGTTCCTTCGCTTCCAGCAATTCATAATCGTCCCGGGTGCCGTCCTTCATCTGGGTGAACGCCACCCGGTCGGCTGCGGTGTTGCTCATGATACGGGTTCCCCGTTGCCGGCTTGATACATCGCCACTGTCCCCGGAACGGCCCCGTTGGACAAGGCGCCAGCCGGAACACCTTTAAAT
>CAYNRD010000217.1:0-4753 GCA_964399515.1 uncultured Mycobacteriaceae bacterium
CGAAATGCTGACCTTCCAAGCCATCCTAGACCAGGCCAAGGACCAGCCGGCCCGGCGCCGGACCCTGTTGGCCGGCAAGGTCGAGGACATGCTGAACACCGTGGTCCGCCAGATCGCCTTCTTCGAGTTCGAGCGCCAGGTGCACACCGAACGCAAGCAGGGTGAGCTGTCCGCCGAACGGCTGGCGGAGATCTGGATGGGCGTACAGACCGACAGCCTGGGTCCGTCCCTGCGCTTCGGGCCAGAGTACGGGGTGTTCTGGTCCTATATTCCGCACTTCATCCATTCGCCGTTCTATGTCTATGCGTACGCGTTCGGGGATTGTTTGGTGAACTCCCTGTATGCGGTGTACCAGGACGCCGATGACGGTTTCGCCGAGCGGTATCTGGACATGCTGGCCGCGGGCGGCACCAAGCGCCATGGGGAGTTACTGGCCCCGTTCGGCCTGGATGCGTCGGACCCGGGCTTCTGGAAAAAGGGCCTGGCGGTGATCGAAGGTCTGGTCGACGAGTTGGAACAGTTGGGCTGACCGGCGGCCTTAGAAGCTGCCGCCCAGGCCGCTGGCCAGTTGGCAACAGGGGTTGCCGGCGCCATCGACATACTCGCAGAACACCAGGACCCGGACGACCGGACCCGGGGCCTGATCCGGGCGCGCCGGCCCGTCGCCCCAGGGCGTGGTCAGCAGGTTGACCGTATCGATGCCAAGAAAACTGGGGTGACTGGGGCCCACATACGCCACATGGCCGCATTGCGGGACCACCTGGTCCACGGTCGCCCGCAAAAGGCGCATCAAGGTGCCGTCCCGCTCGACCTCGGGCAGGGTGGAGACGCGCTGGCCGCGAATGTCCCGGTGGTTCAGTTCGCTGACCTGCTGGCCGACCAGGGCGAGCCGAAAGTCCAGCCCGTCTTGGTCTTGGATGACGTCCAACAGGGCCAGGGTGGACAGATGCCGGGGCATGCGGGTGGGATCGATTCCGCGCTTGTCCGGCAACGGCGCCCCCGCCGCCAGGTCCAGCCACAGGCTGTAGGCTTCCCGCAGGAACGGCGACAGGGCCGAGGCCGCGATCGGGCGCGAGGCCCCGCCCGTTGGGCGATCCAGTTCCGGTTCCGAGTGCGCCGAGGTCGCCTCGGGGCCACTGTGATTGGTCAAGCTGTGCACGCGTACATCCAAATCCGGCCCGTCAGTCCGGCCGCACAACCCCGGCCGCGGGACAGGAAATAATCTCACAAAGCCCGTGATGCCATTGCTTTTATACCATAAGATCGACATCCCATGACCATTCGAGCAGCCAACAGCCCGGCGTCCGCCGGTGCGGCCGGCCTGGTGCCGGCATCGATCCGCCTGGGGATCGGCGGTTTGCACTGCGCCGCCTGCGTGGCGCGCGCCGCGCGGGCGCTGGAAGCGGTGCCGGGTGTCGAGGAGGCCCAAGTCAATCTGGCCACCGAACAGGCGGATGTGCGGTTTGGCGGTACGCCGCCGGATCGGGACCGGCTGGCGGCGGCCCTGGCCGAGGCCGGCTACCGGTTGACGGCGGCTCCGGGTGCCGGTGGTGAGGCCCCGGCCGTTACCGACCGGCGGGAGGGGTGGGCGCTGTGGGCGGCCGGGTTGGCCACGGCGCCGTTCCTGATCGCCATGGCCATGAAGCCATTCGGGATTGGGCCCGTGTTCGGCGATTGGGTTGCGCTTGCGCTGGCGACCGTGGTCGTGGTGCTGGCCGGTGGCCGGTTCCTGCGCGGGGCGTGGTACGCGGTCAAGACCGGCGTCGCGACCATGGATGTGCTGGTCTGCCTGGGGGCCGGCACCGCCTATGTCTACAGCCTGGCTGCCGTGTTGCTGGATCTGTCCGGCCCGCGCTATTTCGAGGCGGCGGCGGTGATCCTGACCATGGTCTTGGCCGGCAAGCGGCTGGAGGCGGTGGCCAAACGGCGGGCGTCGGACGCCATCCGTGCGCTGGGGCGCTTGTGCCCGGAGACGGCCCTGCTGGTCACCCCGTCCGGCCCGGTCCCGGTGGAGGCCGCCGCCCTGGCGCCGGGAGATCGGGTCCGGGTGTTGCCCGGGGGGCGCCTGCCCGCCGATGGCGAGATCACCGAGGGCCGGGCGGATCTGGATGAAAGCCTGTTGACCGGCGAGCCGCTGCCGGTGGCCAAGGGGCCGGGCGATGGGGTCCATGCCGGTGCGCTGGTCCATGGCGGCGCGCTCACGGTCCGGGTCACCCATGCCGCCGGCCAGACCCGCATCGCCCAGATGGCGGATTTGGTCGCGGCCTCCCAGGCGGCCAAGCCGGCGATCCAGAAACTGGTCGACCGCATCTCGGCGCTGTTCGTGCCCTTGGTCCTGGCCCTGGCGGCGGCCACGGCCCTGGTGTGGGCGGTGGTGCTGGGCCGGCCGGACGCGGCCTTGGCCAATGCCATCGCGGTCCTGGTGATTGCCTGCCCCTGCGCGTTGGGCCTGGCCACGCCCGCGGCCCTGGTGGCGGGCACCGGGGTCGCGGCCCGGGCCGGGCTGTTGATTGGGGACGGCACGGTGTTCGACCGGCTGGGCAAGGTCCGGCATGTGCTGTTCGACAAGACGGGCACCCTTACCGAGGGCCGGGTGCGGGTGGCGGCGGTGCATCCGATCGCCGGGGCGGACCCGGACCAGGTGTTGGCCCTGGCGGCGGCGGTGGAGGCGGCAAGCGAACATCCGGTCGCGACCGCCATCCGTGCCGATGCGGGCCGGCGCGGGCTAGACATCCCGTCGGCGGAGCGGTTCCGGGCCTGGCCCGGCTCTGGGGTTGCCGCCCAGGTCCAGGGCCGGGCGGTTACGGTCGGTACGCCCGGCTTCCTGGCCGACGGGGGTGTGGACACCGGGCCGGCAGCCGAGGCGGTGGCGCGCGCCGATCGGGCCGGGCAGGGCCTGGCACTGGTCGCCGTGGACGGCACCTTGGCTGGTGCTCTGCTGTTCGAGGACCCGCCCCGGGCGGACGCGGCCAAGGCGCTGTCCGGGCTTGCCGACCGGGGCCTGTCGCTCTCCGTGCTGTCGGGGGACCGGCCGGCGGCGGTGGCGGCGGTGGCCGAACGGGTGCGCGCCCAGGCGGGCCTGCAAGCCCTCGGGACCCAGGCCGGCGTGCCGCCGGAGGCCAAGGCCGCCGCGGTCTCCCAGGCGCGCGCGGCTCACGGCGCGGTGGCCATGGTCGGCGACGGGGTCAATGACGCCGTGGCCCTGGCGGCGGCCGATATTGGCATTGCCGTGGCGGGCGCGCGGGACGTGGCGGCCGAGGCCGCCGATATCACCCTGATGCGGTCCGATCTGCGCCTGGTGCCGTTGGTGTTCCAGATCGGTGACCGCACCGTCGCCAAGATCCGCCAAAACCTGTTCTGGGCCTTTGTCTACAATCTGGTCGGCCTGCCCTTGGCCGCCCTTGGCGTGCTGCCGCCCGCCTATGCCGGCATGGCCATGGCGCTAAGCTCGGTCTGCGTGGTTTCGAACGCGGTGCTGCTCAGCCGCTGGCGGCCGACGCTCGGTTACTATTAATCACGGCTGACCAACGAAAACCGGGGGATGACCCTGTCTTGGACTGGACGTTCGTCAACGAACTCAAGTACGTTAAAGTCTACGGAAGTGTATCCCAGGTTGTCAGGGCCATTACCGAACACATGGGCGATGAGGCTTTTTAGACGAAAAATTGAGTATCGTGAGCTGTCGGTCAGTTTGATCTCATAAATTATTTGTTCTGTTGATGGGTTTTTCGTTTGAATTTTAAAATTTATAGAAAAGAAGAATAATATTTAATTTCGGAAATTTTTGATTTTTGGTCGATAACCTTTGAATTTTGATAGTTTGCCAGCGCTGTCAATAAATTCTTTCTATGGAACTGTTTCGTCATATGCGGACATGAAGTATCCCCTTGTAGCTTTCACCCGCGAGACACCGATTATTCTGAATGGCAGACACGGTTGGTGCTTCGGATCGTTGTCGCGGTGGCTTCGATGCGTTAAATTTGCAGTCATAAAGAGTCAATGAATGCACAAAATTCATGCGTAGTTCCTGCAAAAATCTTGACTGGCGGCGCTCGCGCACTAGACTCTGACGGTTGCGTGGCTCACAACGCTGTAAGATATGGAGAAATCTAATGCCATCAGCAAACGCAAGGAAACGAGGCGACGAGAAAACCCGCCTCACGCTTGACCTGTCCGCCGATTTAACAACAATTCTGGATGAACTGACGCTCGTTACAGGAATGAGTAAGGCGGAAATTTTACGTGAGGGTTTGGAGGCCCTTTCCATGAGCGTCCGAGCCATCGAGAAGGGATATTCCTATATCGGGGCTTGGGATGAGGACGCACAGCATGAACCCGCGCGCGCGCGGGAATTCGCCCTCCGAACCATCAGGGCTGTTTCGGATAAGGTCCAGCGGCAACAGCATTCAAAACAAGCTGCGCGCGCGTCGGAAGTAGGAAAAACCGACAGCCAAGGCTCAAAGGATATAGGTGCCGATAGTGTCGCGGCTTAACGGGCTTTGATGCCGCATGATTGAGAAAAAGAGCCCGCGAAGAGAGGTTGTGCATCCGGAAACTGGTCCGGGTGATATGATTCTTGCCCGCGAAAGTAAATGGCGAACGGTTTTCGTTGGTGCTCTTTTCGCTTGGGGAGCGGTCATTGCTACCTTTGCGATTTTTTTCTCCCCGGAATGGTACGTGAAGCTATTCGGCATGACCCTTGCGGTCATAATGTTGGTTTGGTAGTGTCAAAGATCTTTCGCACTTTCGATCA
>CAYNRD010000218.1:0-4751 GCA_964399515.1 uncultured Mycobacteriaceae bacterium
GTCCAGGTTGGCGACCCGTTCACCGAAAAACTGCTGCTGGATGCCTGTTTGGAGCTGATGGCCACCGACGCGAGCGTCGCCATCCAGGACTTGGGGGCGGCGGGCCTCACCTCCTCCTCGGTGGAGATGGCCAGCAAGGGCCAGCTGGGCATCGATCTGGACCTGGACCGGGTGCCGGTCCGGGAAGCGGGCATGACCGCCTATGAGATCATGCTGAGCGAAAGCCAGGAACGGATGCTGATGGTCCTGAAGCCGGGGGCGGAGGATCAGGCCCGGGCGATCTTCGACAAGTGGCAGCTGGACTTCGCGGTGATCGGCACGCTGACCGACACCCGGCGCCTGCGCATCGTCAAGGATGGGCGGTTGCGCATCGACCTGGCCGTCGATCCGCTGGTCGATCAGGCGCCCAATTACGACCGGCCGCATGTGCCAACCCCGCCCCAAGCGCCCCTGGACATCGCCGATTATCCGCTGGCTGGCGCCGAACTGACCCGGACCCTGACCACCTTGCTCGGCAGTCCGGATTTGGCCTCCCGCCGCTGGATTTGGGAGCAGTATGACAGCCTGGTGATGGGCGACACCGCCATGGGCCCCGGCGGCGACGCGGCGGTGGTGCGGGTGCACGGCACCGACCGGGCCCTGGCCATGACCACCGACGTCACGCCGCGCTATTGCAAGGCCGACCCGGTGGCAGGCGGCCGCCAGGCGGTGGCCGAAGCCTATCGCAACCTGACCTGTGTCGGCGCCCTGCCCCGGGCCCTGACCGACAACTTGAATTTCGGCAACCCCGAACGGCCCGAGATCATGGGACAGTTCGTGGGCTGTATCCGCGGCATTGGCGAGGCGGCCCGGGCGCTCGACACCCCGATCGTGTCCGGCAATGTCTCCCTCTACAACGAGACCGAGGGGCGGGCGATCCTGCCGACGCCGGCGATCGGCGCGGTCGGCGTCTTGGACGAGGTCACCAAACGTTGCCCGAGCGCCTGGGCGGCCGCCGGAGTGACCGTGATCCTGATCGGCGGCGACCCGGGCCATCTGGGCCAAAGCCTGTTCCTGCGGGAATGCCAAGGCCTGGAGGCCGGGCCGCCGCCGCCGGTCGACCTGGCCGCCGAACGCCGCAACGGGGATCTGGTCCGCGGGCGGATCACGTCGGGCCGCGTCACCGCCTGCCATGACCTGTCCGATGGCGGGCTGGCGGTCGCCCTGGCGGAAATGGCACTGCCATCGGGCGTCGGGGTGACCGTGGATGGGCTGGATGCCGCCCAGGCGGGTTCGGCCGCGTTCTGGTTCGGCGAGGACCAGGGACGCTATCTGGTCGCCACGTCGGCACCGGATTCGGTGCTGGCGGCGGCGGCGGAGGCCCAGGTGCCGGCACGGCGCTTGGGCCTCACATGCGGCACCGAATTGAATCTGGCCGAACGGCATGCCATATCGCTGGTAACGCTGAACGCCGTTCGGGAAGAGTGGCTGCCGGCATTGATGGCCGGATGAATTCCGGCCCCCCCCCGGGAGAGTGAGGAGCGTATCGCCATGGCCATGGACGCGGCCGAGATCATCAAGCTGATCAAGGAAGGCATCCCCGACGCCCAGGTGCAGATCGAGGATCTGCGTGGCGATGGCGATCATTACGCGGCCTATGTGGAAAGTGCCGCGTTCAAGGGCAAGTCCCGGGTCCAGCAACACCAGATGGTCTATCAATCCCTGCAAGGGCGCATGGGCGGCGAATTGCACGCTCTCGCCTTGCAGACCTCCGTGCCCCAGGATTGAGCGTCCGTCCCCCGAACCCAGGAGAGAGAGACCCCATGTCCGGACCCGCCTTCGAACAAATCAAAACCGAAATCGACGCCAATGACGTGGTGCTGTTCATGAAGGGCAGCCCCGTGTTCCCGCAATGCGGGTTTTCCGCCACCGCCGTGCAGATCCTCAGCCATCTGGGCGTGAAGTTCAAAGGGGTGGACGTGCTGCCCGACCCGGGCATCCGCCAAGGCATCAAGGAGTTCTCCTCCTGGCCGACCATCCCGCAGCTGTATGTGAAGGGGGAGTTCGTCGGCGGCTGCGACATCATGCGGGAAATGTTCGAGACCGGGGAGCTGATGGAGGTCCTGAACACCCACGGCGTCGGCGTCCAACCGCAGTAACGCCAGGGCCACGGAGCAAAGGCACGCCGGCCCGCATGGCCGGTGTGCCATTTTGGCGGGACGGGGCGGGCGCCAATGCCCCTACCCTTGGCCGATGACCAGCCAAGCCCGCCCGGTCCTGCAAGGCGATCCCGATACGATCCGCACCGGCGTGCTGTACGCGCTCGGCGCCTACATCGCCTGGGGCATCTTCCCGCTGTATTTCAAGCAGGTGGCGTTTACCGGCCCGTTGGAACTGGTCGCCCAACGGGTTGTGTGGACGGCGGTGCTGATGATCGGCCTGCTGGCGGGCACCGGCCGCGTGGGTGCCGCCCTGGCCGTCTTCGGCCGTGTGCGGGCGCTGCCGGTCTACGCCGCGTCGGCGCTGATGATCAGCTTGAATTGGCTGGTGTTCGTCTATGCGGTGTTCACCGACCGGGTGGTCGAGGTCAGCTTGGGGTTTTACATCAACCCCCTGGTCATCGTGCTGTTGGGGGTGGTGGTTCTGGGCGAACGGCTGCGCCGGATTGAAACCATCGCCCTGGGCCTGGCGGGCTTGGGGGTCTTGAACGAACTGCTTGTCCTGGGCACCGTGCCCTGGATCTCCCTGTGTTTGGCGATGTTCTTCGCCTTTTACGCCTTGATCCGAAAGCGCGCCCGGGTCGAACCCTTGGCGGGCATGTTGATCGAAACCCTGCTGATGGCCCCCTTGGCGCTGGCTTATCTGGCCTGGCTGTTCGGCACCGGCCAGGACGCGTTCGCCCTGGCGGCCGAAGCCGGCACCCCGGTGCACGGCGGGGCGATGCTGGTGGCCGTTGTGCTGTTGATGGCCTCCGGCCCAGTGACCGCGATCCCGCTGATCCTGTTCACGGCGGGCGCCAACCGGCTGCGCATGACCACCCTTGGCCTGATGCAATACATCGCCCCCAGCCTGCACCTGGCCTTGGCGGTGTTGGTGTTCGCCGAGCCGTTCGGACCCGAACGGGCCGTCACCTTCGCCTGTATCTGGGCGGGTCTTGGGGTCTATACCGTCGGCATGCTGACCCGCGCGCGAAGGGGACCCGATCCATGCTGACCGTCTATGGCCGCAAGACCTCCTCCAATGTCCAATCGGTGATGTGGTGCGCCGCCGAACTGGGCCTATCGATCGACCGGCGGGACTATGGCGGCAAATTCGGTGGGCTGGACACGCCGGACTTCCTGGCGCTGAACCCCAACCGCCAAATCCCGGTGCTGGTCGATGGCAACGGCGGCCCGCCCCTGTTTGAAAGTGCCGCGATCCTGCGCCATCTGGCCGGCCGCTATGGCGATGGCGTGTTTTGGCCCCAGGATCTGGACGCCCGCACCCAGGTGGACATGTGGGCGGAATGGGCCAAGACCACCGCCTGCGGCCGGTTCACCCTACCCTTGTTCTGGGGGTTGGTGCGCACCGCGCCGTCCAAGCGGGATTGGCCGGCGATCACGCGGGCACTGGCCGTGTTCGAGGATACGATCGCCATCGCCGAGGCCAGGCTGGCCCAGCACCCCTATCTGGTCGGCGACGCGCTGACCCTGGCCGATATCCAGCTGGGCCACATCCTGTTCCGCTATTTCACCATGGACCTGCCCGAACGCCGGCCCCCGCCCCATCTGAACGCCTATTACGACCGTTTGTGCGCGCGGCCCGCCTACCGCGAGCATGTCATGATCGACTATTCCGAACTGACCCCGCCCGATGACGCTTGAGACCCATCACCGCTACGCCTATTCCCCGATCACCCGGCGGCCCGATTTCGACTGGCCGGGTGGCGGCCGCCTGGCGGTCTATCTGGGCCTCAATCTGGAGCATTTCGCCTTCGGCGAGGGGCTGGGGGCGGAGCTGGCGCCGGGCGGCCCGCAGCCGGATGTGCTGAACTTCGCCTGGCGGGACTACGGCAATCGGGTCGGCGCCTGGCGCCTGTTGGAGCTGTTCGACGCGCTCCGAATGCCGTGCTCGGTGCTGGCCAATTCCAGCATGGTCGAGTACGCGCCGGACCTGTTGGCGGCCCACCGGGCACGCGGCGATGAGATCGTCGGCCATGGCCGCACCAATTCCGAACGCCAGGGGGTGCTGTCCGAAGACGACGAGAAGGCACTGATCCTGGAGGCGACCTCGGTGCTGACCCAGGCCTACGGCCGCAGACCGCAAGGCTGGCTGGGCCCTTGGATCTCCCAAAGCCGGATCACGCCGGACCTGTTGGAGGAAGCCGGCTATACTTATCTGCTGGACTGGTGCCATGACGACCAGCCGGTCTGGATGCGGACCCGGTCCGGCGGCCGGATCCTGTCCGTACCCTACCCGCAGGAGGTCAACGACATCCCCGCGATCGTGGCGCGCAAGATGACCGCCGACGCCTTCGCCGACATGATCGTCGATCAGTTCGAGGAAATGCGCGAACAATCGGTGGCCCAACCCTTGGTCATGGGCATCGCGCTGCACCCCTATCTGGTCGGCCAGCCGTATCGCCTGCGCCATTTGCGCCGCGCCCTGCGCCACATCATGGACGTGGCCAAGCAACCGGGAACCCGGATTTGGCCGACCACGGCGGGCGCCATCGCCGAGCACTACTTAACAGTTGGAGACTAGATCCGGGGGGGACGATCCGGCGACGATCC
>CAYNRD010000219.1:0-4727 GCA_964399515.1 uncultured Mycobacteriaceae bacterium
GGGCGGCATACCGGGCCAGGGCGTGGGCATTGGCCTCGATGCACGCCTCGGACGGGGTGTGGGCGGCGGGGTCGATGGTGATCACCGCACGCCACTTGGTGAAGCGCGCGCCCAGGTCCCGGTACTCGGACAGCCGCTCGCGCAGACCGTCCAGCCCCTCGGTCACGGTCTCGCCGGGGAAGCCGGCCATGGGCTTGGCGCCCCGATCGACCTTGATGCCGGGGATGATGCCCTGGTCCGACAGGATCTTGGCCAGGGGCACGCCCGCCGGGTCCGACTGGCGCAGGGTCTCGTCAAACAGGATCACGCCCGAGATGTGGTCGGCGATGCCGGGGGCGGTGAACAGCATGGCGCGGTAGTCACGCCGGTTTGGCTCGGTGTTCTCGATGCCCTTGGCGTCAAAGCGCTTTTTGATGGTGCCGTGGCTTTCATCGGCGGCCAGGATGCCCTTGCCGGCTGCCACCAGGGCTTGGGCGGTCGCGATCAGATCCTTGGCGGTCATGGCCAGGAAGGTCCTCTTTCGGGTCTGGATTTGACGGCGGGCGTGGCGGCGGCCGCGGCCGGCACCGCAAGGGCCCATCGGCGCTGTGCTGTACCCCATCCCCATCGGGGGTGCAATTGCCGCGCCCGCGGCCCGCATACGGGCCAGACCCGGACGGATCAATTAGTTTCGGAAATGTTCTAAATTGAGTTCGGGACCAGGGCCCCGTGTTCGTGGCTTGTTTTGGATTTAATCTTGGTTTTGTTCTAACTTGGCTTTCCGTAACCAAGGGTCATCCCGCCGCGATCAAAAACCATATTTTTGAGAGGGTTAAGACAGGGTTAAATCCCCCGCGACCCGGCCGCCCGGGCGCCCGCTCAGCCCAGGGCGATCACCGCCCGCAGCCCGTCCTCGATCGCCCGCTTGGCGTCCAGCTCCGCCGCCAGCTTGGCGCCGCCAATCACGGTCGTGCCGATGCCGGCACCGACCAGGTCGGCGGACAGGGCATCCAGGCTGTCCTGGCCCGCGCACAGCACCACCGTGTCACAGGCGATGACCCGTGCGTCCGCGCCGACCCGGATGTGCAGGCCGTCGTCGTCGATCCGCTCATAGGCAACGCCGGCGATCTGCTCCACCCCCGACCGTTTCAGCTCGCTGCGCAGGATCCAGCCGGTGGTCTTACCCAAGCCCTTGCCAAACCGGCCCTCGGACCGTTTCAGCATGGTGATCCGGCGGCCATTGCCGCCGTGGCGCGGGGTGGTCACGCCGCCCGGCCCGGCGGCGGGGTCGATGCCCCAGGTGCCGTTGAAGCGGTCGACCTGGGTGGCGGATTCGCGGGTGCCCTCGGTCAGGAAGATCGACACATCGAAGCCGATGCCGCCGCCGCCGATCACCGCAACCCGCCGCCCCGCCGCCTTGGCGCCGGTCAACAGGTCCACATAGCTGACCACGCTTGGGTGGGCGATGCCGGGGATGTCGGGCCGGCGCGGGGTGACGCCGCTGGCGATGATCACGTGATCATGGCCGGCGTCGCGCAGGGTCTGGGCCGTGGCCGCCTGGCCCAGGCGCACGGTCGCCCCCAGCCGGTCCAGCCGATGGCTGAAGTAGTCGATGGTCTCCTGGAACACGTCCTTGCCCGGGATGCGTTTGGCCAGGTTGAACTGGCCACCCAGCCGGTCGGAGGCCTCATACAGGGTGACCCGGTGCCCGGCCCGGGCCGCGGCTTCCGCGGCGGACAGGCCCGCCGGCCCGCCGCCGATCACGGCCAAGCTCAGCGGCTTGGCCGTGGGCGGGATCGCCAGGTCCGCCTCCCGCCCGGCGGCCGGGTTGACCAGGCAACTGGCCGGCTTGGCGGCGAAGGTATGGTCCAGGCAGGCCTGGTTGCAGGCGATGCACACATTGATCGACCGGCGGTCGCCGCTTTGCGCCTTGGCGCCGAACTCCGCGTCGGCCAGCCAGGGCCGGGCCATGGAGATCAGGTCGGCGGTGCCGTCCGCCAGCAATCCCTCGCCGATTTCCGGCGTGTTGATCCGGTTGGTGGCCATGACCGGAATGCCGACCGCCCGTTTCAGGCGTTCGGTCGCCCAGGCGAACCCCGCCGGCGGCACCGCCTGGGCGATGGTAGGAATTTGCGCCTCGTGCCAGCCGATGCCGGTATCCAGCAGATCGGCGCCGGCGGCCTCGACCGCCCGGGCGACCGCCAGGATCTCCTCCTGGTCCAGCCCGCCCTCTACCAGATCCAGGGCCGAGATCCGGTAGACGATCAAACACCCGGGTCCCGCCGCCCGCCGCACCGCCCGCACGATCTCGACCGGGAAGGCCAGGCGGTTCTGGAACGGCCCGCCCCAGCGGTCCTGGCGGTGGTTGGTGCGCGCGCCCAGGAATTGGGTGATCAGGTACCCCTCCGACCCCATCACCTCGACCCCGTCATAGCCAGCCTGGAGCGCCAGCTGGGCGGCCCGGCCGAAATCCTGGATGGTCCGCTCGACCTCGGCGTCGGTCAGTTCCCGGGGCACGGTCGGGTTGATCGGCGCCCGGATCGCCGAGGGGGCGACGATGTTGGGATGATAGCCATAGCGGCCGGCATGGAGCAGTTGCAGGACGATCCGCCCGCCCGCCTCCTTGACCGGGCCGGTGATCGCCCGGTGGGCCTGGGCATCGGCCTCGGTGATCATCTCGGCCGGGTGGAAGCCCAGATTGCCCTCCCCGTTGGGGGAATGGCCGCCGGTGACGATCAGCCCGGCCCCGCCCCGCACCCGGTCGGCATGGAACCGGCCCAGCCTGCCGTAATGCTCCGGCTGGCCCTCCAGGCCCATATGCATCGAGCCCATGACCAGCCGGTTGGCCAGCTGGATGGGGCCGGCCTGCAGCGGCCGGAACAAATGCGGATAGGCGGCGGGCGCGGTCATGGTCTTGGGGCCTCCCTCGGGCGCGGCCCCGGCTTGACGACGGCGCCATTGCTTGTTGACCGTAGAGATAAGGACCGCACAGCCAGCAAGGCAAGGCGCCAATCGGGGGAGGACGTTATGCGCGGCTTGGCGGGGAAACCCGCGATCGTAACCGGGGCCGGCGGCGGTATCGGCCGGGCGATCGCAGTGAGGTTGGCGGCGGCGGGCGTGCCGGTCGGCTGCCTGGATTTGGATCCGGTGACGGCCCGGGCAACGGCGGACGCTGTGATTGCGGCCGGGGGCCGGGCCTTGGCCCATGTCTGCGACATCACCGACGCCGGCCAGGTTGATCGGGCGGTCCAGGCCTGCGAGCAGGCGTTGGGGCACACCGTGATCCTGGTCAACTGCGCGGGCTGGGACCAGGCCCGGCCGTTCCTGGACACCGACCCCGCCTTCTGGGCCCGGGTCATCGACATCAACTATGTCGGCGCCTTGCACCTGCACCGGGCGGTGCTGCCCGGCATGGTGGCGCGTGGTGACGGGCGGGTGGTCAACATCGCGTCCGATGCCGGCCGGGTCGGCTCCTCGGGCGAAAGCGTCTATGCCGGCTGCAAGGCCGCCCTGATCGCCTTCGGCAAGACCGTGGCGCGGGAACTGGCCACCAAGGGGGTGCGGGTCAACGCCGTCGCCCCGGGGCCGACCGACACGGCCCTGTTCGAGGGCTTCGTCAAGGACATGCCCGGTGGCGACAAGCTGCGGGACGGGCTGGCGCGCGCGATCCCGATGAAACGCCTGGGCCAGCCGGAGGATGTCGCCGGAATCGTCGCCTTCCTGGCCTCGGACGAGGCCGGGTTCATCACCGGCCAGGTGATCAGCGTGTCGGGCGGGCTGACCATGCACGGGTGATCGCAAACAAAGGGGGAGCCACCATGACCGACTACCAGGACATTCTGTACATGGCCGAGGGCGGCGTCGCCCAGATCACCATCAACCGTCCGGAGCGCATGAACGCATTCCGCGGACAGACCGTGGAAGAGCTGATCCATGCCTTCCAGACCGCCGGCTGGGACCGGGCAATCGGGGTGATCGTGCTGGCAGGCGCAGGCGATCGTGCGTTCTGCACCGGCGGTGATCAAACCGCGCACAGTGCCGGCGGCGCCACCGGCGGCTATGACGGGCGCGGCACCATCGGCCTGCCGATCGAGGAGCTGCAAAGCGTCATCCGCGACGTTCCCAAGCCGGTGATCGCCAAGGTCCAAGGGTATGCGATTGGCGGCGGCAATGTGCTGGCGACGGTCTGTGATTTGACCATCGCGGCGGAGGGCGCCCAATTCGGCCAGGTCGGCCCCAAGGTCGGCTCGGTCGATCCCGGCTTTGGCACCGCCTATCTGGCCCGAATCGTGGGCGAGAAGAAGGCGCGGGAGATCTGGTACCTGAACAAGCGCTACACGGCGCGGGAGGCCGAAGCCATGGGGTTGGTCAACGCCGTGGTGCCGGACGGGGAGCTGGACGCGGAGGTGACGCGCTGGTGCGCCGAACTTCTGCAGCGCAGCCCCACGGCACTCGCCATCGCCAAGCGCAGCTTCAATGCCGACACCGAACACCAGCGCGGCATCGCCTCCATGGGCATGCAGGCGCTGGCCCTGTTCTACGGCACCCCGGAAAGCCGTGAAGGTGTGGCGGCGTTCCTGGAAAAACGCCCCCCCAATTTCCGAGACCCGGGCAAGGGTGGTGGCTGACCGGACAGGCTCCGGGACATGGTGTGGCTCAAGCCTTCTTGGGCGCGTTGACCTGCCAGTCATGGGCAAACCCGGCCAGTTGGTCCTCGGCCAGGGCCTGGGCGGTGTCGCCCTCGGCGT
>CAYNRD010000220.1:0-4719 GCA_964399515.1 uncultured Mycobacteriaceae bacterium
GCAGCGCGGTGGAAACCAGCCCGCCGGTGAGGATGCGTCCGGAATGGGGCATCGCGCTGTTGTACGCGCGGGCCATGCGGGTGATGGAGTCCATGAGGATGACCACATCGTCGCCGAATTCGACCATGCGGCGGGACTTCTCGATGACCATCTCGCAGACCTGTACATGCCGGGCCGACTGCTCGTCGAACGTGGACGCGACGACCTCGACGTCAGCCGGCGTGTTGTTGCGGAAATCGGGCACTTCTTCGGGCCGTTCGTCGATCAGCAGCACGATCAGGTAACAGTCCGGGTGGTTGCTGCTGATCGAGTGGGCGACATTTTGCAACATCACGGTCTTGCCGGTCCGCGGCGGGGCCACCACCAAGGCCCGCTGGCCCTTGCCCAGGGGGGAGACCAAGTCGATCACCCGGCCGACGAAATTCTTCTTCGCCGGGTCTTCGACCTCCATCTTCAGGCGCTCCTCGGGGTAGAGGGGCGTGAGGTTGTCGAAGTTGACCCGGGTGCGGATCACTTCCGGATCCTCGAAATTGATTTGTTCGACCTTAGTCAGGGCGAAATAGCGTTCAGAATCCTTCGGCGCGCGAATTTGGCCTTCCACTGTATCGCCGGTGCGCACCCCGAAACGACGGATTTGCGCTGGCGATACATAGATATCATCCGGCCCGGGTAGATAGTTGGACTCTGGGCTGCGCAAAAACCCAAACCCATCCGGCAAGACTTCCAAAACACCAGACCCAAAAATTCCAATATCGTTCTCAGCCAACTGCTTCAAGATTGCGAACATCATGTCCTGTTTGCGCAGGGATGACGCATTCTCGATTTCCAGCTCTTCGGCGTACTCAAGGAGCTGCGCTGGGGTCTTTTCTTTAAGTTCTTGAAGATGCATGGCAGAGCGCCGGACTGACAATCGGTTTGGAATGGGTGCGGCAAGGCCGCTGGTGGGATGCGCGGGACCGGAAACAGTCAACTGTTTTCGGAGAGACCGGGGTAAAACCAGACGTCGTCGGTTTTATGGATCGAAAACCCAGCACGATCAGGGCACTGGCCGGACCGATCTTTGATCCCCGTTTTTGAGAAACAAAACCGGAACGAATGCTGTTGGCCCACCCGATCGAAGGCACCAGAGATTCAAATTTGGTGAAATCGAGGGGGGTTGTGCCCGGACCCATGGCGGGTTGCCGCACCTTGGCCCAGACGACCGGACAGGGCGCGCGCGATGACATACCCCACCCGTTCCTGCCCAGGCCACCCAGTGGTACCGCAACGGGCCGGCCAAGTCAAATCCAAGAATTAATCACAATAGCATGGTTTCTATCCTTTCTGATCGCCACCGAAACAATCTATTGACCCAGGCGATGGTTGCCGCATGTTGAAACTCGATTCTCAGTTCAGATCCGGATACCCCCTCGCCCATGAGCACCATGCGCTCTTATGTCGTGCCCTGTTCGTCCTTGTTTCGAAACGCAATTTCCGACATCGCCGACACACGGGGGCTCACCGTTTCCGACTTGGCCATGGGCATCCTGACCCTCACCGATCGCAAGGATTTGGAGCGATTTCCCGACCCCGGCGACGCTCCGGTCGGGGACCGGGATGAAATCCTGCTGAAAAGCGGGCCCCGGTCCGGCCGGGTGCTGAAACGCAAACCACGGCTGCAGTTGCGCTTGCCCGATGGTTACGACATCCCGACCATCCGCCGCGGCCTAGCCATGGTGCTGGCGATGGAAGACGGCACGGTCCGGGTCAGTTTCCGGTCACCGGCGGCGAGCCATGACCCACCGCACCGCGCCGAACCCGACACATCGGCCCAGGACGCCCTGAAACGGGAACGTCACCACCATCGCCAGGAGCTTGAGGCGATCAAACGCACCAGTGCCAAGGCCCAGGAAGAGCGGGAGGAAATGCGCGCTCTGGTCAACATCCTGGCCTTCGACCTGCTGCCAACCGGAATTTCAACGGTGGCCGACGCCCGATATGTCCTGGGCTTCCCGCCCTCGGCTGCGTTGACCAAACAGACCGTCAAGGCCCGGTTCCGACTGCTGTCCCAGATCTACCATCCGGACAAGACCACGGGAGACACCGCCCGCATGGGCCAATTGATCGAAGCATCCCGGTTTTTGGAACGCCGCATGATGTATGGCAGCCTGTGACCGATGCGATCAGAACGGTTTCCAGATCACCATGGTCACGATGATGATCAGCAATACCGTCGGCACTTCGTTGAAGATGCGGTAATACCGCGATGACTTGGTGTTGGCGTCGGCCGCGAAGGTCTTGCGCATCTTGGCCATCATGCCGTGGGCCCCGGTCATCAGCACCACGCACAACAGCTTGGCGTGCAACCAACCCTCGCTCAGCCACGCCGGATTGAGCACGATCAACGTCAACCCGCCGATCCAGGTCACGATCAAGGCCGGGTTCATGATGTATCGCAGCAGCCGCACCTCCATCACCTTGAACAGCTCGGCGGCCTGAGAGCCCTCCTCCACATCGGCGTGATAGACATACAGCCGCGGCAGATAGAACAAGCCCGCCATCCAGGCGATCATCGCCAGCACGTGGACAATCAGCACGCCGGTGTACAGATCCATGGTGTCCCCCTTACTGCTTCCACGCCCCGGACCGGATGTACTGAACCAGCCGGCCAACCTCATCGGGATCGGTGTTCAGGTTCACCCCATGGCCCAAATTGAACACATGCGGGTGTCCCGCCGTCGCGCGCAGGATGCCCGCCGCGGCCGCCAGCATGGCATCCCCGCCGGCCAGCAGATAGGCAGGGTCCAGATTGCCCTGGGTCGCGGCCCGACCTTCCAGCGACCGGATCACCGCCGGCACCGATGCCGACGAGTCCAGGCTGACCGTATCCACCCGTGTCGTAGCCGCGAATTCGCCATAGCGGGGCCCGGCATCCTTGGGAAAGCCCAGGATCGGGATGGTCGGATACCGGCCCCGCACCGTTTGGACGATCCGAGTGATCGGCGCGATGCAAAACCGCTCAAACAGCTCCACCGGCAGCACGCCGGCCCAGCTGTCGAAAATTTGCACCGCTTCGGCGCCGGCGTCGATCTGGCGGCACAGATAAGCGCCGGTGACCGTGGTGATGGCATCAATCAAGGCCTGGAACGCCACCGGATCGGCGACCGCGAACCGTTTGGTGGCCAGGTAGTCCTTACTGCCCTGGCCATCGACCATGTAGCAGGCGATCGTCCAGGGCGCGCCCGCGAATCCGATCAGGGCGGTTTCGTCCGGCAGCTTCGCCTTGATGTGGCTAACCGCCTCATAAACTGGCCCCAACTGGTCCTCGGCACCGTCGATGCGCAGGGCGTTGATCTCGGCCCCGGTCTTCAGCCCGTCCAGTTTCGGCCCTTCCCCCTCGACGAACCGCACCTCCCGCCCCATGGCGTGCGGCACGACCAGGATATCGGAGAACAGGATCGCGGCATCGAACCCGTAGCGTCGGATCGGCTGCAAGGTCACCTCCGTCGCCAGGTCCGGGCGGAAGCACATGTCCAAGAACCCGTTCGACTGGGCGCGGGTTCGCCGATACTCCGGCAGATACCGGCCCGCCTGGCGCATCAGCCAGATCGGCGGGATGTCCAGGGCGGTGCCGGTGACCGCCCGTAAGAACGGTTTCTCATGGGTCGTCGACATGACGAGGGGTTATCCCTTTCAAAATATAAAAGTTAAAGGATGGTTGATGGGGTTTGGCGGGTGGAAACCCGAGGATTAACCGTTGTCCACGGTCCGTGCACATGATCACGGGTCTCTGTGCGTGACAACGGCATTTCGGGGATATCCCGGTCTGTTCGGGGCCAAGCTTGACCTGGCTCAGGGGATCACCGTGGGGAGAACTTTAGATGTGTTTGAAACTTTCCGGTTTGGCCAGACGGGGCGCGCGGTTATCCGGAACGGTATGATTGGTCGAACAAGCCCAAACTTGTCGACAGGGGTCGCCCTCGGGGTCCGCCGCCTGTGCAAAAGCGGCCATCCGTGCCAGGGTCTTGCACAGTGTTACCCCCACCGATACTCCTTGGCCGTCCTTGCCCGTCCGCACCCTGCCGTGACTGACTTCCATCTGCATCTCGTCTCCGACGCGACCGGTGATACGATCAAGTCCGTGGCGCGGGCGTGCACCGTGCTGTTCGAAGGCGTCGTGCCAAAGGAACATTTTTGGAACATGGTCCGCACCCGCCGCCAGCTGGACATGGTGCTGGAGGATGTGGCCCAGCACCGCGGCATGGTGGTCTATACCCTGGTCGATGACGACCTGCGCCGGCATCTGGAAGACCAGTGTGACGGGTTGGGGGTGCCGTGCATTTCGGTGTTGGATCCGATCATCGCCGCCATGTCCGAGCATCTGCGCCGCCCGGTCCTGAAACGCCCGGGCCGCCAGCACGCCCTGGATGACGCCTATTTCCAGCGCATGGAGGCCATGGACTTCGCCTTGCGCCACGATGACGGCCAGTTGCTGTCGGAGGTGCACCGGGCCGATGTTATCCTGGTCGGCGTCTCCCGCACATCCAAGACGCCAACCTGCCTGTATCTGGCCAATCGCGGGCTCAAGGTCGCCAATGTGCCGTTCGTGCCCGGGCTGCCGATTCCGCTGGAGTTGGAAAACCTGAACAAACCCCTGGTGGGCGGCCTGACCATGGAGCCCGATCGCTTGGTGCAGTTGCGCCGAAACCGCTTGGTGTCCCTGCAGCTGGACCCGACGGC
>CAYNRD010000221.1:0-4703 GCA_964399515.1 uncultured Mycobacteriaceae bacterium
GGCTTCGCGCTGTTCTATCTGCGCGGTGTGGCGCCGAAGGAGATCAAGACCACCGACATCTACAAGGGCGTGATCCCGTTCGTGATGATCCAGGTTTTGGGCCTGGGCATCATCGCCCTGTTCCCGGGCACGGCCACCTGGCTGCCGGAGCAGATTTTCGGATAGCGGTTGCGGTATAGTCCCACCCGGGAAGTTCGGATGGGAGACGGCAATGTGTGGGTTTGTGTGCCTTTGGCGGGTCGGTGACGAGGCCTTGGCCGAACGAATGGTCAAGCGCATCGCCCATCGCGGGCCCGACGCGCTGGAGGTGGTCTCGGTGGACGGCGTGCCGGCGGTCATGGCCCATTGCCGTCTGTCGATCATCGGCCCGTCCGACGGCCGCCAGCCCATCTATCGGGGCCGGCAGGTGCTGGTCGCTAATGGTGAGATCTATAACCACGCCGATCTGCGCGCGATCCTGGGCGAAAGCGCCTTCGAGACCGAAAGCGATTCGGAAACCATCCTGCACCTGTTCCGCTCCAACGAGGCGCGCTGGATCTCCAAGCTGGACGGCATGTTCGCCTTCGTCCTCGCCACGCCCAGCCGAATCCTGGCGGCCCGGGACCCGCTGGGTATCAAGCCGCTTTACATGGCCCGGAATGGCGAGGGGCTGGCCTTCGCCTCCGAGTTGAAGGCCTTTAACGGCCTGGATCTGCCCGACGCCATCGAGACCGTGCCGCCCGGCAGCCTGTTCGACAGCCGGGACGGCTATCGGAAATGGTATCGCGCCCCGCATGGCGCGGCCGAGCCGGAGCCCGACTTCGACGAGGAGGCCGCCTGGCGGGAATTGCGCCTGGTCCTGGAGGACGCGGTGCGCAAGTGGATGGTCGCCGATGTCGAGGTGGGCAGCTTTCTGTCCGGCGGGCTGGACAGCTCGATCGTGGCGGCCCTGGCCGCCCGCTTCGCGCCCAAGCGGTTGAAGACCTTCGCCGTCGGCCTGGAGGGCAGCGCCGATCTGGCCGCCGCCCGCCGGGTGGCCGACCACATCGGCTCCGACCACCATGAACACGTGTTCACCGACCAGGACATCGCCCGGGCCTTGCCCAACGTGATCTATCATCTGGAAAGTGCCGATGTGGATTTGGTGCGCAGTGCGGTGCCAACCCTGTTCGCCACCCAATTGGCCCGGGACCACGTCAAGGCGGTGCTGACCGGCGAAGGTGCCGATGAGTTGTTCGCCGGCTATGCCTATCACGAGGCCTATGTGGACAGCCCGCGGGAGTTGGCCGATGAGCTGACCCGGTCCCTGGGGGCCATGCACAACATCAACCTGCAGCGGGTCGATCGGATCACCATGGCCGAGGGGCTGGAGGCGCGCACGCCGTTCTTGGACCGGGATTTGATCGACTTCGCCCAGTCGATTCCCGCCACCCTGAAGCTGCGCAGGACCGACCCGGACGCGGCGGAAAGCACCGGTGCCGTGACCGAAAAGTGGATTTTGAGGAAGGCCTGCGCGGATCTGTTGCCCGCCGACCTGGTCTGGCGCAAGAAGGCGCAGTTCGATGAGGGCTCCGGTGCCGCCGACGCGCTGTCCCGGGCCTTGGAGTCCCGCGCCGGCACCACGGGCCCAGTGGACCGCAAGCTGGAGGCCGCCACCTACGAACGGCTGCTGCGGGACCGTTACGCCAATCCGGACCGAATCCTGAGCCACGCCGGCGCCTGGACCGCCGACCGGGTCGATCCGGCGGCGTAAGGCGGCCTTAGGCCGGCGCCTTGCCGGCCACCGCGCCGCCATCGACATAGAGCGTCTGGCCGGTGATGAACCCGGCCTCGTCGGACAAAAGGAACGCGATGGTGGCCGCGATCTCCTCGGGCTTGCCGACCCGGCCCATGGGAACCGCGTTCAGGTAGCGCGCCTCGCCGGCGCTGCCGGGGGGGTTGTTCTCCCGGAACAGCTCGGTTTCGATCGGGCCGGGGCCAATGGCGTTGACCGTGATGTTGGCCGTGGCCAGTTCCAAGGCCCAGGTGCGGGTAAAGCTGATCAAGGCCGCTTTCGACGCCGCGTAGCCGGTGCGATAGGCAAAGCCCAGGGCGGTGATCGAGGCGATGTTGACGATCCGGCCCCGAGCCCGGGCCCGCATGCCGGGCAGAACCGCCTGGGCCAGTTGGATGGCCGGGCGCAAGTTCATGTCCATCAGCCGCGAATAGGCCGGAATATCGATGTCGCCCAGGGGCTCGTGCTGAACGATGCCGGCATTGTTGACCAGATGGTCCACCGGCCCCAGATTCGCGATGTCTCGCCCCGCCCGCTCGGTATCGGCGGCGTCGCCCAAATCGGCGGTGACATAGCCGCCCGGAAAGCCGTCCGGTGCGGTGCGCGACACGCCGATGACGCGGTGGCCGCGATCGGCCAGCCAGCGGGCCGTCGCCAGGCCGATGCCCCGGCTGGCGCCGGTGATCACGGTGGTGCGGGTGGTCATGGGTGGGGCTCCCTAAATCGCCGGGCGGATATCGGTCTTGGAATAATCATCCCCCTTGAACAGCAGGGGCAGCGCCCGCTCCTTGGCCAGGGCATAGGCGAAGCAATCGCCCATGTTCTGCCGTGCCGGGTGGTTGCCCTTACCGAAGCGCGCATAGGCTTGTCTTGCCAAATGGGCATGATCGATCGTTGCAGGGACAATCCGAAGGTCACTGCTCAGGATTAGGGCGTCCAACGATGCGGGATAGGCGCCACCACGCCGATCGACTTGAATGGCGACCTCCATCCAGTTCACGGCGCCCATGAACGGTGCGGTCGAAGCCCGCTCGATCACCTCCGCGAACCAACCTGCTTCGGGTTCCCCAAGCAGGATTGCCAAAAGCGCAGAGGCATCAACGATCACGCCGGCAAACCGTCATCATCGTACAGATCCGAATGGTCCGAGGTTATGCGGGTGTCGGATGCAACCGCGGCGGCGGCCTGGGCGATGTCCAGCATGCGTTGGGCGCTGCGGCGCTTGGGCGGGGCGTCTTGTTGCGCGGCCGCCAGACTGTCCGCGATCGCCCGGCCGACGGCGGCGGTGATCGTGGTGCCGGTCAGCCGGGCCAATTCCTTGGCATCACGATGGATCTGTTCATCCTTGATGGTCAGCGGCATGGTCACACCCTCCGCCACTTAGGATGGGCGGAAACCCGGCCCGGGGCAAGGTGGGCCCTCACGCAAAGCGGTTGTCGCGGGGGAAGCCCCGGGGCGGGTTGAAACCGGCAGCCCCGCGCTTGGCGATCGGCAGGCCGGTCTCGGTGCGGGTGCGCCCGCCCTCCCCGCCCAAGGCCCAACTCAACCCGTCGGCGGCCGTGAAGGTGGTCAGGTCGGACAGGTGAGCGCCCGTATAGCGCTGCAGGATCACCCCCTGGCCCCGGGTCATGTCCGGCAGGTCCGCGAGCGGGAAGCACAGCAGCTTCCGGTTGCTGCCGATCACGGCCACCGTGTCGCCCCGGGCGCGTCGGGCCAACCGTGCCGTATCGCCGTCCTTCAGGTTCAAGACCTGCTTGCCCGACCGGGTCTGGGCCAGCACATCCGCGTCCCGAACCTGAAAGCCCCGGCCCGCCCGGCTGGCGACGATCAGGCGCCCCTCCTCCTCGAACACCAGGGCGTCCAGGATCTCGACCTCATTGGGGATGTCCACCGACAGGCGCACCGGCTCCCCGAAGCCGCGCCCGCGCGGGATCTTGTCGGCCCCCAAGGTGAAGAACCGCCCGCTGGAGCCGAACAGCAGGATCCGGTCGGTGGTCTGGGCATGCAGGGCGAAGCGGGGCCGGTCGCCGTCCTTGTAGCGGATTTCGGCGTCCGCCGGCTGGTGGCCGCGCACGGCCCGGATCCAGCCCTTGTCCGACAGATAGACGGTGATCGGCTCCTTTTCGACAAAGGCGGTGATCGGCACCACGGTCGCGGTCGGCGCCGCACCGGGCGTGGTGCGGCGGCGCCCCAGGGGCGTGTCCGGTCCGTACTCCTCGGCGATCTTGGCCAGGTCGCCGTCGATTACCCGCCAACGGGCGGCCTCGTCGGCCAGCAGGCCCTCAAGGCGGGCCTTTTCCTCCAGCAGGGTCTGGTGCTCGGTGCGGATCTCCATTTCCTCCAGCCGGCGCAGGGCGCGCAGGCGCAGGTTCAGGATCGCGTCGGCCTGGACCTCGTCCAGGGCGAACGCCGCCATCAGCCCGGCCTTGGCGTCCTCCTCCTCCCGGATGATGCGGATCACCTCATCGATGTTGAGGTAGGCGATCAGATAGCCGGCCAGGATGTGCAGCCGGCGCTCGACCTTAGCCAGCCGGTGGCGGGTGACCCGTTGCAGCACCGCATGACGATGATCCAGGAACGCCCGCAGCATGGCCTTCAGACCCATCACCCGAGGGATGCCGTCGGCGTCCAGCACATTCATATTCAGGCTGATCCGCACGTCCAGATCGGTCAGGCGGAACATGTGCTCCATCAGTTGATCGGGGTCGACGTTGCGGCTCTTGGGCTCCAGGATCAGGCGCACGTCCTCGGCGCTCTCGTCCCGGATGTCGGCGATCAAGGGCAGCTTCTTGTTGGCGAGCAGCTCGGCGACCCGCTCGATCAGCTTGGATTTCTGCACCTGGTAGGGGATTTCGGTGATCACCACCTGATAGGTGCCCTGGGCCAGCTTTTCCCGGCGCCAGCGGGCGCGCAGGCGCAGGCTGCCCCGGCCGGTGTCATAGGCCTGGCG
>CAYNRD010000222.1:0-4703 GCA_964399515.1 uncultured Mycobacteriaceae bacterium
GACCTTGGGCAGGCCGCGCCTGGTGCCCGGCCAGCCGGTGGCCGAAGCGGATCTGGACCTGGCCTCGGGCCTGGCCGCCGCCAGCCGGCACCCGCTGTCCCGCGCGCTGCGCGCCGCCCGCCCCGACGCCCCGGCGGCCCCGGACGTGACCGAGCATCCCGGCCAAGGCCTGAGCGCCCCCGACGGCCAGGGTGGGGAAATCCGCCTGGGCAACCGGGGCTTCTGCGCCATCGCGGACGGCCCGGCCGACGGGGCGATGGAGCTGTGGCTGGCGCGCCCGGGCCGGGATCCGCTGCGGTTGACCTTCGACGACCCGCCCCGGGCGGACGCCACGCATACGGTGGCCGCGTTCAAGCGCCTGGGGCTGGAGGTGCGGATGCTGTCCGGCGACCGGGCGCCGGTCGCCGAAGCCACCGCGCGCGCCCTGGGCATCGAGCACTGGCGGGCGGAGACCAGCCCCGCCGGCAAGGTCCAGGCCCTGGAAGCCCTGCGGGACCAGGGCCGCCGGGTGCTGATGGTCGGCGACGGCCTGAACGACGCCCCGGCCCTGGCGGCGGCCCATGTCTCCCTCTCCCCGGCCGAGGCCAGCGACATCACCCAAAACACCGCCGACGCGGTGTTCGGCGGCGCCCGGCTGGGCCCGGTGCTGCTGGCGGTGCGCACGGCCCGGGCGGCCCAGCGCCTGGTCGGGCAGAATTTCGCCATGTCTTTGATCTATAATATTGTTTTGGTGCCGGTGGCCATGCTTGGCTATGTGACGCCGCTGGTGGCGGCGATCGCCATGTCGTCATCCTCGATCCTGGTGGTGGCGAATTCGATGAGGCTGTCCCGACCATGAGCCAACTGGCCGTCCTGATCCCGATCGCGATCCTCTTGGGCCTGGTGGGCCTGGCGGCGTTCTATTGGTCGCTGAAGACCGGCCAATTCGATGATCCGGACGGCAACGCCCAGCGCATCCTGTTCGACGACGACGACCCCTAAGGGCCGGACGACCGTTCACCGTTCCTAAACCGCTTGATGGGATAGCTTTGGGGTTGCCTTCTGCACTGGAGCCCGCCGCCTGTGATTGAGCTGTACACCGTGACATCCTTCCCGCCCGGCCTGCGCCCCGGGGTCAAGGACGGGGTGCTGATCGGCGAGCTGATCCTGGACTCGGCGCTGGCCGGCGACCTGAAGGTGGATTTGCAGGTCAACCGGGACCTGCCCGACGGCGCGAGTGAATGCGTGGGCGAAACCGTGGCCCTGATGCCGGGCGGCAAGACCAAGACCAATTTCACCGTCAACATCCCCGCCGACAAATGGCCCGCGGACGAGCGGGATTTGTCGATGCAAATCCTGCGATACGAACTGATTTCCGGCAGCGCCATCGCGTCCCTGGCGGACCCGTGACCCGCCATGCCCGAGGCGCGGGGGGCCAGCGGCGGCCGGGGTCAGGATGGCTTGGCGGGCGGGGCTTTGTGGTCGGGTGAGACCATGCCGACCAGATGGGCCAGATCCTTGAAGAAGATCTTCACATGGGCGGCCGGCTTGCGGCGAACCAGGCGCTTGTTCATGTACGCGTCCCAGGTCAGCTTCTGGACGTCGGGGTCGGCGCACATGGACACGAACCGCTCCCGGCGCTTGTCGTTGCAGTACCAGAACCACTGCATCATGCCGAGGATCCAGAACACCCGGCCATGCTCCTTCATGAACCGCTTGCGGGCCAGGCCCAAGGCCTTGGCGTCACCGGTGGCCAGATAGGCGTGGCCGGCCTCCGCGGCCAGTTCCCCGCCCAGCATGGCGTAATAGATCCCCTCGCCCGAGGCCGGCGCCACCACGCCCGCGGCGTCCCCGGCCAGGACCACGTCCCGGCCGTTGTCCCAACGCTTGAGCGGCTGCATGGGGATCGGCGCCCCTTCCCTTCGGATCGTCTCGCAGCCCTCCAGCCCGGCGCGGCGGCGCAGATCCTCGGTCGCGGGGCGCAGGCCGAAACCCTTCTCGGCGCTGCCGGTGCCGACACTGGCGGTCTTGCCGTGGGGGAACACCCAGCCGTAGAAGTCGGGCGAGACCTGGCCGTTGTAGTGCACCTCGCACTGTTCGGGATCGTAGCCGCTGGCGCCCGCACCGGTGCCCTGGTCCGGCGCCGCGATGATCTCGTGATAAGCGAACACGCATTTGACCTGGTCGCCTTTGGGCACCTCGGCCTTGGCGACCGCCGAGCGGGCGCCGTCGGCGCCGACGATCAGCCGGGCGGTGACGCTGCCTGCCGCCCCGTCCGCGGTCTCGTAATGCACGGTCGGCGTGCCGAACACATCCCGGGTCAGCTCGGTGTAGCGGCCGGTGATCCGGGTGGCGCCGGCCCGGGCGGCGCGGTCGCGCAGGTACTCATCGAAGTCCTCCCGATCGACCATGCCGACGAAGCCGCCCTCCACCGGCATATCCACCTCCCGGTCCGACGGGGAGATGATCTTGGCGGCGCGCGCCTTGGCGACCAGCAAATGGTCCGGAATCTGGAAGTCCTGGATCAGGCGCGGCGGAATGGCGCCGCCGCAAGGCTTGATCCGCCCGCCGCGGTCCAACAGTGCCACGCTGTGCCCGGCCCGGGCCAGCCGTTCGGCCGCCGTGGCGCCGGACGGGCCGCCGCCGATCACCACCGCGTCGAATGCCTGGTCGGCCTGTTGCTTGGTGTCCATGGCCAGTCCCCCCCTCCTGTTAAGCCGGTGTCGCGACGCCGCCGGGCGCCGGTCGTGTGTGGTGTGTGTCGGCCATGGCGGCCCGGGCGGCGGTGCCCAGCCGCAAGGCGACCAGGGCGGCGATGAAGAACATCACCCCCTCGCCCGCGAAGACCAGGCCGTAGGCCACCTCGGGCGCCGGGATCACCGCGCGGGTGGCATCGACCGCCGCCGTGCCGGCGAAGTTGCCAAGCCCGAAGGCGATCGCCTGGGCGGCCCCCCAGACACCCAGCCGGGTGCCTTCCCGCCGGTGTTCCCCTCGCCCGGCCAAGGCCATCATCGAGCCGATCGCGGCGACCGCGAACACGCCGTTGGAAAAGCCCAGGCAGAACACCGTCGCCGACAGGGGAAACGCACCGGGCGCCATGACCCCGCCCAGGCTGAGCGCGATCAACGACAGGCCCGACGCCACGCAGCCGGTGACGGTCCACAGCTTCAGGGTGCCAAACCAGCGGCCCTTGCCCCAATGGCCCAGGACCGCGACCAGGATCATGCCGGCCAGCACACCGCCATGCTGGGTCCCCGACAATTGGGTGGACTGGCCGGGCGTCATGCCGAACACCAGGCCCGCGAACGGCTCCAGGATCAGGTCCTGGGCGGAATAGGCCAGCATGCTCAAGAACACGAACACCGTGAACATCCGCGCGTCCCGGTCCCGCCAGACTCCGGCCAACGCCGCCAGGAACTGCCGGGTCGAGCCCGGGCGGTCCGCGTCGGCGGCGGCGGCGTCTGGATCCGGCGCCCGGGCGCCTTGGCTGCGCCGCTCGATCCCCCAGACCGCCACGATGGTCAGGGTGGTGGCGGCCAGGCAGACCACCACGGTCACCACCACCAGCCGGGTCAGGCTGAACGGGTCCAGATTGGCGCCCGCCACCCCGGCGGTCACCGCGATGCCCAGGATCATCATCATCCAGACGATGCTGGCGGCCGGCGCCCGCCGCTCGGCGGAGACATGGGCGGCCAGCAGCGCCAACAGGTTGGTGCCGCAGGCGCCGACGCCGATGCCGATCAGCGCGAAGGCGACGGTCGCCAGGGCGATGCCGCCGGTGCCGCTGTCCGCCATCAGGGCCGTGGCCAGGGCGGCCAGGACCGCGCCCACGGCCAGCACCGCCATGCCGCCGATGATCCACGCCGTCCGGCCGCCGCCGATATCGGCCCCATAGCCCCAGCGGGGCCTAAGCATCTGAATGGCGTAATGCCAGGCGATCAAGGCCCCCGGCAGCATGGCCGGGAAGGCCAGTTCCACCACCATCACCCGGTTCATGGTCGAGGTGGTCAGGACCACGATCGCGCCCAGAGCGGTCTGCACCAGGCCCAGGCGGATGATGTCGATCCAGGCCGCCGTTCTGCCGGAAGTGGTCGTCATGCGCCCGCCCTCACAAGCCCGAGACGCCGACCGCGGCCGCCATCATGCCCAAGACATAAAGCGTGGTGCCGGTGGCGTTGTAGAATGCCGCCTGGCCGCGCGGATCGGACAGAAGCCGGGGCATCAGGGCCAGCTGCGCCAGGCAGGACAGGCCGACCACGCCGGCGGAGATCTCGGCCCCCAAGGACCAAAGATAAGCGATTACAACCAGTTGCGGGATGATCATCACCCAGCACGCCAGGATCGCCGCCCGCCGGGTGCCGTAGCGCGCCGGCAGGGAGCGGATGCCGACCCGCAAATCGCCCTCGATCGATTTGAAATCATTCAGCGTCATGATGCCGTGGGCGCCGAGGCTGTACAAAAGCGCCAGGGCGATGACCGGAACACCCGGCAAGGTGCCCAGCATCACCGCCGCGCCCGTGAACCAGGCCAACCCCTCATAGCTCAGGCCGACGGCGCCATTGCCCCACCAGCCATTCAGCTTCAGGCGCAAGGGCGGCGCCGAATAGGCCCATGCCATCACGCAGCCCAGGATGGTGGCGTAGAACACCCACTCCCCCACGGGTAGGCCCCCGCCAGGCTGAGCCCGGTCCAGCCAATCGCGATGTACAGGCCCCACCGGCCCG